>JASLJP010000241.1 GCA_030152425.1 Aquirhabdus sp. | reverse complement strand
ATCATCTGGTCATCACAAACCCTGCCGGACGACTGGAAAATGCGTGCCGAGCTGTGGGGTGCGACGGACTATGTGCAAAAGTATCCGGAGATCACCCAACTGTTGGTGGATGCCGATGTGCGGGCTGCCCACTGGATTTCTCAGGACCAAAACAAAGACCAATTCATCCGCGAACAGACTAAATTTGGTCAGCCTGAGTCGGTGATCCAACGGGAGTATCAAAACAAATACAGCTCATGGCAGCATACCTGGGCACCGCTCTACACCCCGACCCTAAACCTTCACTATCAGCAAGTGGCGAACTATGCGCTGGGTGCAAAGCTGATCCGTAAAGCCGTAGATGCCAATCAACTGATTGAACCAAAATTCGTCGCAGCGGCGCTCAAAAATCTCAAGCTGGAAAAATATTGGACGACGGGTATCAACACCGGGAGCAGCGCTGCGCCGAGAGCCAAACCATGACGTTGTTGACCGCACAGAATGTCAGGCCTGCCGATCGCACTCCCAGCACGCGGACGATCAGTTGGAAACTCCCGATCAGCCTGCGTCAACTGGGCTGGCTGGCTGCATGGATCTCGCCCGCCTTGCTGCTGCTGAGCTGGTTCTGGGTCACACGCGCGCAACTCTTTCCCGAGCAGATCGTTGTTCCGCCCGGGGTAGTATGGGATGCATTTATCGAACTTAAAGACAGTGGCGAGCTGCAGACCCATCTACATGCCAGTTTGTTTCGGCTGTTCACTGGCTTTGGCTTGGGCGTGGTCAGCGGCGTATTGTTTGGCGTAGGCTTGGCGCTATCCCAGACGGTGCGGGTCTATTTTGGATTGCTGTTCGAAGCCCTGCGTCAGGTACCGACCTTGGTGCTGATCCCGATGTTTGTGCTGTTCTTCGGCATCGATGAAACCCTGAAGATCGTGATCATCGTCAAAGCCACCTTCTTTCCGGTGGCACTGGCAACGCAAGAAGCGGTGCGCACCATCCCCAACCAGTATCTGGAGCTGGGCAAGGTCTATCAACTCAAACCGCTCACTTGGTTTTCCAAAATCATCTTTCCGGCCACGCTCCCGCCGGTACTGACTGGCATCCGCATTGCGCTAAGTCGCTCATGGCTGATTTTAGTGGCCGTCGAGCTGTTGGCGGCGGATAGTGGGATCGGTCAGATGATGGAAATGGCACGCCAGATGCTGCGGCTGGACATCGTGATGGTTGGTGTGATCCTGACCGGGCTGATCGGCTTTGGGCTGGACAAAGGCTTACGGCTGGTCGAGCAACTGTTTAGTCGCTGGAAACCTGTGGAGACCCGCACATGAGTCAAACCGATATCTCCCCCACTCGTAAACCACGCCTCCCGCGCTGGGATCTGCGCGGACTGCTGGTGCCGATCGTACTGCTGCTGGTCTGGCAGTATATGTCCGGCACAAGTGCCAGCCACGCCTACGCCTTCGTGCCGCTGCAGCAGGTCTGGACGTCCCTGCTGACCCTGATCAGCTCCGGCGAGCTGTGGGTGAATCTGCTGGGCAGCTTGCACCGCACCACGGTCGGGCTGCTGCTGGGCATCGCCCTCGGGTTGGTGGTCGGAACCCTGATGGCACTGTCCAAAATCGCCAATACGCTGATCGGCCCGCTCTATCATTCGATCCGTCAGGTGCCCCTGCTCGGCCTCACCCCGCTCATCGGACTGTGGATGGGCAATGGCGAACCCGCCAAAGTGTTTATCATCACGCTGGCTGCGTTTTATCCGGTGGTCTTGAATACTTACGAGGGCTTGCGACAGGTCGATGTGCAGCACGCAGAACTGGCCGAGGTCTATCAGTTTAATCGGCGACAGTATTTCTGGCGCATGCGTCTGCCCGCCGCGATCCCCAGCATCTTGACCGGTTTCCTGCACGCCGTCACCTTTGCGTGGATTACCGCGATCGGCAGTGAGCTGCTGTTTAACGCTGGCGCAGGCTTGGGCAACCTGATGATGACTGCAGAAGTCGGCGCCCACATGGACATCATCCTGATCTGTGCGATCACGGTGACGCTGCTCGGCGTGACCATGACCCTGCTGGTTCAGCGTTTATCCAAGCGCTTACTGCGCTGGCGGCCTCCGATGGCCTAAGACGTGACCTGTACAGTATCCCTGATCAACGCCCATGCCCAGCATGGGCTTTTTTATGGCTAAGCGGTGGTAATTTCAGCAATTGTGTAACCGGGGCATTGCGTTGTGTGAGCGTGTTCACGCATCACGTCCAAGCCACAACAAATCATTGCACTCATATAGCACTGAAGCTGTTATTTTCAATCTATTGCATCATCCCAGATGCCTGACACGGACTGTCTATCCAGCGAGCACGTGTCCTTAAAAAAATATCCATAAGTGATGAAATCAGGAGTCTACCGTGCGCAATCTCAGTTTAGTTACCATCGCATTCAGTTCATCCCTCGCGCTATCCGGCTGTGTCGTTCCCGCGGGCGGTGGCTATGCGCCACAGCCTGCACCGCAGTACGGCGGCTATAGCCAACCCGCGCCCGCACCCTACTACCCACAGCAAAACACTGGCTACCCACAAAACTACCAGCAGCAACAAAACGCCCAATACGGCGTGGTGGTCAGTGTCCGTCCAGTCGTGATCCAAGGCAGCGGACAGCCCCAAGCGCCGATCGGTGCGCTGATCGGTGCAGTCGCTGGCGGCGTGGTGGGTAACCAGCTCGGCAAAGGTCGCGGCCATGTAGTCGGCGCTGTGGCAGGCGCGGCACTGGGCGGTCTGGCGGGGAATGCCATTCAGCAAAACGCAGCGGCCAACAGCGGCCAAAATGCCCTGGAGATCGTCGTCCGTCTGCGCAATGGCAGCAATGTCGTGGTCACGCAAGTCGCCGATCAGCAGTTTAGCCCCGGCGACCGCGTCACCGTCTACCAAAACGCCGACGGCTCCAGCAGCGTCAGCCGCTAAGCTGGCATCGGCAGCCCATACCGGGCTGCCGGGTAGCCCTCTCCACCCCTGCGCCACTGATGTCGCCAAGGGGTGGAGACAGTCGTTTCACGTCCGGTAAAACAAACTGCATAAAGTCTCAACGCCGATGATGGCAACTCATGCTATAACATGAGGCTTTCACCTGTGGGCGCATCAGCCCAGACTGATCACACAAGGAAGTTTCGCCGTGTCATCCATCTTCGAGCAAGACCTGCCCAAAACTGCGGCCAATTTCACTCCCCTGTCGCCGCTGTCCTTTATCGAGCGCACTCAAGCGGTCTATCCAGAGCGCACGGCCATCCTCTATGGCGCACGGCGCATCACTTGGGCACAGACCTATGCGCGCTGCAGACAGTTGGCCTCGGCTCTGGCACAGCGCGGCATCCAGAAAGGCGACACCGTGGCGGTGATGCTGCCCAATGTCCCTGCGATGGTCGAGGTGCACTTCGGCATACCGATGCTGGGCGCGGTGCTGAACACATTGAATACCCGTCTCGATGCGGCGACCATCGCCTTTATGCTCGATCATGGCGAAGCCAAAGTCCTGCTGGTCGATCCCGAATTTCGCGCCGTGATCCAAAGCGCGCTGGCACTGCGCACTGGCACGACGCCGATCCTCGTGATCGACGTCGATGACGCGACCTATCAAACGGCGCACCCCGCGATCGGCAGCATCGAATACGAAGCGCTGCTGGCAGAGGGTGATGCTGACTATGCGTGGTCACTGCCCACAGACGAGTGGGATGCCATCAGCCTCAACTACACGTCAGGGACAACGGGCAATCCCAAAGGCGTGGTCTACCACCATCGCGGGGCAACCCTGTCGGCACTGTCCAGCATTCTGGAGTGGGATATGCCCACCCACCCCGTCTATCTGTGGGTGGTGCCGATGTTTCACTGCAACGGCTGGTGCTTTCCATGGGTCATGGCCGCCCGAGCGGGGGTCAATGTCTGTCTGCGCAAAGTCGACCCACAAGCGGTCTTCGACGCGATCCGCAGCCACCGCGTCACCCACTATGCCGGCGCACCGATCGTGCATAACACCCTCATGAACGCCCCTACCGCCATGAAAGCCGGCATCGATCATCCGGTCAAAGCCTTTATCGGCGGCGCAGCGCCATCCGCCGCACTGCTCGAAGGCATGGCCGCGATGGGCTTTACCCTGACCCAGATCTATGGCCTGACCGAAGTCTACGGCCCTGCCACCATCTGTGTGCCACACGACGACTGGGCGACACTGGAGGTCGGCGCACGCGCCAGCAAACAGGCACAGCAGGGCGTGGCCTACCACCTGCAGCAAGGCGCGACCGTGCTCGACCCCGAGACGCTACAGCCCGTGCCCGCAGACGGCATCACCCTCGGCGAGGTGATGTTTCGTGGCAATCTGACCATGAAAGGCTATTTGAAAAATCCCACCGCGACGCGCGAGGCCTTTGCCGGTGGCTGGTTCCATACCGGTGATTTGGCGGTGCTCAATCCAGGGGGCTATATCAAGATCAAAGACCGCAGCAAAGACATCATCATCTCGGGCGGGGAAAACATCTCCTCCATCGAAGTCGAAGACGCGCTGTACCGTCACCCTGCGGTCTTGGTGGCTGCGGTGGTAGCGATGCCGGATGCCAAATGGGGTGAAACACCCTGTGCGTTTATCGAACTGAAGTCTGACTGCAACCCGACCGCAGCCGAGATCATCGACCATTGCAAAGGGTTACTCGCAGGCTATAAGGTGCCGCGTGCCGTGGTCTTTGGCGAACTGCCCAAAACCTCGACCGGCAAGATCCAGAAATTTGAGCTGCGCCAGCGTGTTGGGTCGGTGACTGCGATTGACTGCTAACCCTCACCAAGGCACCCTCATGAGCAATGAATGCGTCCTCGTCACCGGCGGCAGTGGCTTTATCGGCGCGCACTGTATCGCACTGCTGCTGACCCAAGGCTACCGGGTACGCACGTCCGTCCGCAGTCTGGCGCGCAAGCCAGATCTCCGCGCGATGCTGCGACGAGCCGGGGTCAGTGTCGAACTAGCCGACTCGGTGGACTATATCGTTGCTGATCTACTGGCCGATGCGGGCTGGGCGGAAGCGATGACCGGCTGTGACTATGTGCTGCATGTCGCCTCCCCGTTTCCGGCACGCGAACCCAAGGATGAAAACGAGCTGATCCGCCCTGCGCGTGAGGGGAGCCTGCGCGTCCTGCGTGCCGCGCGGGATGCCGGGGTCAAGCGCGTGGTGCTGACGTCATCCTTTGCGGCCATCGGCTATGGGCGGGCACGGCCAGCCGACCATCTGTATACCGAGCTAGATTGGACGGATGCAGATGCGCGCGACATCAGCGCCTATACCCGCTCCAAAACACTGGCTGAACGTGCGGCATGGGACTTTATCGCCCATGAAAGCAGAGGGCTGGAACTCACCACGGTCAATCCGGTCGGGGTATTCGGTCCGGCGCTCGGCACCGACTACGCCAGCTCGATCCACCTGCTGCGCGGTCTCATGACCGGCACGATCCGTGCGATCCCGCAGATCTCGACCTCCATGGTCGATGTACGCGATGTGGCCGATCTGCATCTGCGCGCGATGACGCATCCTGCGGCTCACGGCGAGCGTTTCCTCGCCGTGGCGGGTGAACCGATGACCATCGCGGCGATCGCGCAGTTATTAAAAAACCAGATGGGTGCTGCCGCGCAAAAAGCTCCCCATCGCCTGCTGCCCAACTGGCTGGTGCGTGTCGCCGCCAAGGTCAAACCTGAGCTACGCTCGGTCGTGCCATTGCTCGGCGTATCGAAACGAATCAGTCATGCCAAAGCGAAGCAGATGCTGGGCTGGATGCCGCGTGGCAATGAGCAGGCGCTGCTGGCGAGCGCTCACAGTCTGGTGCAACTGGCCGCCATCACCCCACACGCGGCCGAGTCTCATACCCTGTCATAACAATCTGGGTCGCTGCGGCGATCACCTCATCACGCGGCTTGGCCTCCGGACGGTCTTGGGTGTAGTACACAGCCAGAGTCAGCGGTGCTCCACGCATCGGCCACAGGATCGCCACATCGTTGGTGGTGCCATAAGCTCCGGTACCCGTCTTGTCCCCCACCTGCCAGCCCACGGGGACTCCCGCTCTGATGCGCTTCGCGCCGGTGGTGTTCTGTTTGAGCCATTGTGTCAGCAAGGTGCGCTGGGGCAGCGGCAATGCCTCTCCCAACACGAGCTGCTTGAGACTGGCGGCCATGGCAGCGGGTGTCGTGCTATCCCGTGGGTCGCCATGGATCGCGGTATTCAGACTCGGTTCGATACGGTCGAGTCTAAAGTGCAGGTCGCCGATGCTGCGGGCATAGGCCGTGACCCCCTGCATGCCGCTGTGCGTCTTCGTCGCCAAGACGTGCAACAATACATTCATCGCAGCATTATCACTATACGAAATCGCAGCAGCACACAGCTCGGTGATGGTCATGCCGTCTGAACTGTGCTTGCTGGTGATCGGCGCATAGCCAGAGACGCTGACATCGTCCTGACTAAACGATATACGCTGCTGCAACAGCGCGGGCTGGTGCACGCTGCGCTGCAGCACGGCCGCAACGGTCATGACCTTGGCCGTGCTACACATGGCAAACCGCTCGTTGGCGCGGTAGCTCAGTGGCCTATACAACTGGGTGCTATAGAGGGCTACGCCCAAACGGCCGTGGCTTGCGGCCTCTAAGGCGGCGAGCTGCGTGTGGATATCATTGGATGGCGCTGATTCAGCAAAGGCGATGCGTGGCAGGACAGGTAAGGCCAGCAAACCGTGCAGCAGGCGACGGCGGATCGGAGAGTGATTCACAGCGGACTCGTCTAGACAGGTAAGACGGCAGTGTAACGAAGGGATTTCAGGCGGGTATAGATCGAAACTGTAGCGCCTTGATCAGCGTGCGTAAGCAGATCAAGGCGCTGGATTGATGGCGGATTAGAACGTATAGCTGCCCTGCGCCCAGACACGTGGACGACGGTCATTGTCTGAGGTCGGCGCATCGCTGCCGCCACGCCATGCCAGACTGGTCTTGAGGCTAAACGAACGCCAAGTCGCATTGGCGCCAACGCCGGAGCCAGACAGGTGCGTGCCGTTTTGCTGTTTGATATAGGTGTAACGATTGGCCTCCACCGCACCTAAGTCATGGAATACCACCAACTGCAGCTCAGGCAAGACGCGCAAGCGTAGCTCCGCGCTACCGAGCCAGCCTTGGTCGCCGGGTGCTTCACCGACCGGATAGGCGCGGATCGCCGTAGGGCCACCGAGGGTAAACTGCTCGGAGGAGTCAAGGTTTTGGTCGGCGCGCTGCACACTGCCCGTCACATAGAAACTCAAGCCCCACGCTAACTGCTGCTCACGCGTGCCGCTCAGCACCACTTTGGCATAGTTACCGGCGGTACGGGCACTGGCGTGGTCGATTTTCTCCACGCTTTTGGTGCGCAGGTCCAGATCCCCGAGGGTGGTGGTCACGCGCCACGCATTGACGGCAGGTGTCCACAACAGCGCATCTCTAAAGTCGCCGCTGACATTGATCACACCGGCATGGATATTGCGTTTATTGGTCAGATTGACCAGACCGGTGATGTCGCTCATGTCACGATTTTCTAACGAGAAGTCGAGATTGACATGGGTCTCCGGCGCGGCCAGCAGCGCGATCTCGCCATAGACCGACTCGGTGCGTGCGACGCCATGGGCATCCAGACGGGCAAAATTATCACCCAAGTGGTAACGCAGATTGCTAAATGCCGCACCGAGGCGCAAGCCCGAACTACCGACCGGTGCATCCCATGCAAGACGGCCATAGTCCATGCGGTCTTGGTTGGTAATCACCGCCTGTAGGCTCAGTTGATCGCCGATACCCGCCAGATTATTCAGATTGAGGCCGCCATTTAAGCGCTCGGCACCGGTAAAACGGTTGCCGCCATTATCGAGGCTCACATAACCGCTATACCATGGGCCTGCCGTCACATCGACATTGAGCTCGGTACTGCCGACTGTGGTGCTCGGGCGCAAGCTGCCTTGCACCTGAACGACACCCGGTACGGCCTGCAACAGCAGCAACGCGCGGTTGGCGCGATCACTGCGCACCGGCTGACCGCTGGGCTGCTGGGCGTCAAGCAGCGACTGGATCTGCGGTGTCGACAGCTTGCTTTGATTGTTCAGGTTGATGCGCTCGAGACGACCTTCCAAGATAGCGATGGTCACCGTACCGCTGCTGATGTCTTGCTCCGGCAGATAGGCACGCGCCAGCAAATAGCCGCGTGAACGGTAAAATTTGCTGGTGCGCTGGGTCGCAGCGCGCAGTTCGGCAAGGCTCAGCTCCGGGCTAAGCTTGCCCACCACGCGATCCAAGACCACCTGATCAAAGACGGTGTTGCCTGTATAGCGCAGTGCTGTGACCTTGACGCGGACATCACTGCCCGCGGTCGTGAGTTCACCGGTCGGCGCCTCGGTCGGCAGGGTGATGGCAGGGCTGGTCTGCGCACTGGGGGCGGGGATAGGGCGCAGATCACGCAGCGTCTGTCCGGCGTCAGGTGCAGTCGCCGCATAGGCCTGCGCCGATAGCAGCGCGGTCAGTAGCACGGGCGCAGATTTCAGGGTCATCTTGGATTGACGGCTCATAGGTGCAGTCTCAGCGATAGGGCTAAAAAAAGTATGGATACGCATCACAGTCCCTCACTGGCAACGCCGCGCGGCAGGCTGATGCCGGTGCCTTCGACCTTCAGCAAATTCAAGCTCGGTAGCGCTTCAGGCGGCTCATTGTCATTGCGCTCTGGATTTGGCAGGGTCGCCAAAACACTGAGGTTATTACCGCCAAGGCCGCTCGGCACGATGGAGAGATGGCCATCGACATACTGGAAGCTGTAGTTGAGCGCAGTTAAGCCTGATGGCGTGATGGTATAGACACCGGCGGGTGAGGTTTGCGTTGCGCTCGTGCTAAAGCTCAACTGACCGCCAAGCACTGAGGCACCTTCACCGGCGACAAAACCTGTGGTCGTCGCGGTAAAGACTGGGTTTGGTGTACTCACGCTACGCTGAGCATCATTAGCAGTGACGGTCAGCAGTGCTTGGCTGATATTGACCGGGTTTAGCAACACGGGATCAACCACATAGTTGCTGGCCAGTCCCGTGCCATCGCCAACCGTGATTGCAACGGAGACTTGACGTGTACCGGCATTGGCGCTGTCCAGCGTCCCCGTGGTTGGACTATTGTAGGTCAGCGTTTCATTGCCGACCAAACCAACCAAAGTCGCCGTTCCGCGCAGTGCATCGACGGTGGTGCCATCATAGACCCGATCCGTGCCATTCAAACCGGTGACGACCAGTTTCGCTGGCGTGATGTTGACATCGGCCAAGGTCGGCTGGGTCAGGGTGTAGTTTGAAGACAGACCCGTGCCATTGCTCAGCGCAAGATTGGTAGTGATCGAACGCAGCCCGACATTGGCGCTGGATAGCGTACCGGTCGCGGTATTGGTCAACACCAACGTCTCGCCATTGACCAAGCCATTCAGCGTGCCTGTACCTTGCAAGAAATCAATCACACTGCCGTTATACGCCCGATCCGTACCGCTTAGACCGCTCACGGTCAGTGTCACCGGCGAGATATTGACGTTCGGCAGTGTAGCTTGGGTGAAGGTGTAGTTACTGAGCTTAGCGCTACCTTCGGTGAGAACCACATGCGTTGTGACTGCACGGCTGCCCGCATTGGGGCTACTCAGATCACCCGTTTTGGTGCTTTCAAGGTCTATACCCATCGTCTCGCCATTGACCAGACCGCTCAGTACGGCCGTGCCGGTGAGCGCATCAATGATCGACCCGTTATAGGCGCGATCCGTGCCCGCCAAACCCGATACGGTCAGTGCCGCCGGAGAAATGATGATGTTTGGTATCACCTGCTGCTGCAGCGCATAGTTGATGGCGAGACCGGTGCCGTCTAGGAGCTGTACGGCAGACGTCGCGGTACGATTACCCACATCGGCACTGTCCAAAATACCGACATTGGTATTTGTCAGATTCAGCTTTTCGCCGTTGATCAAGCCAAAGATCGTCGCTTTGCCCACGAGATTGGCATTTTTGGTGCCGTCGTAGGGACGATTGCTACCGCCCAGACCAATGACGACCACCGGTACAGGGCTAATCTTGACCAGTGGTAACGTCGGTTGGACGACATGATAGTTACTGGCTAAACCTTTCGGCACTTCCGCATCGCTTAGCGTGAAATTGGTCAGCGGACGATAGTCACCAGCATTTGGGCTGCTGAGCAATGCCGTGGTGGTGTTATTAAGGATGGGGGCATCTTTACCCAGCAAACCTGTAATGATCGGATTACCAGTCAAGAAAACGAGTGAGCTGCCATTATAATTACGACCTACACCGCCTATCCCGGAGATAAATACGTCCTTCGGGATAATGTTTACTGAGCCTATCGGCGTTGGCGATATTTCATAATTACTGGCCTTGCCAGTACCATTAATGAAAAACACGACCGGAGTGACGCTGTGCACACCAGCGTTAGGGCCATCTGTGAGCCCAAATGGCTTACCGAAAACGTTTAGCGTCTCACCAGCAACGAGGCCGCTAAAGATCGGTGTTCCGGCCAAGGCAACCAATGATGTGCCGTCATACTGACGACTGACAGCGGTATATCCC
>JASLJP010000355.1 GCA_030152425.1 Aquirhabdus sp. | reverse complement strand
GAAGTGATATTGAAGCTCGACAACACCGTCATTGCGGCCTGATTTTGCCGACCCAACTGGAGATTGATCCGCGGCGTGCCGGCCAAGGTCAGCGTCACCGAGCTGCTACCCATGATTTGCACATCGCCCGAACCAAGCGTTTGCACACGATAACTACCTGCCGCACCGGCGCCAGCCGCAATCCCCAGATCACCGGTAACAACCGTCAGGGTATTCGGTAGCTGCAAGCCTACATTTAACAAAGGGTTTACACCGGTTGTGACGCCAGATGCACCACCGCCACTCGAATCGACGACGATGCCAAACAAGCCAGTCGTCGTCAAGGACACACCATTGCCCAAGGTAGGCAGAGATCCTAACGCCGAGCCATTGGCATTCTTACCCATTACAAATGAACCGGCGCCAGTCTGCCCAGCAAAGCCGTTGCCGTCAAATATTGCAACCTGATCAATATTAATGGTGTTCGACGTCGGGAGCTTAATCAGCACGGTCACACCGTCCTGACCCGTCGTATTGGAAAGTTGTCCATCTGTCAGTTCGTCCATCGACCATACAGGTGCAGAGAACAGCGTCGTGCTTGCCAGCAACAAGCCAGTCGCAACACACTTAGCGCGTACATCCTTCATCTCTCGCTAACTCCTGTAATCAACCCAGACAAACTCAATTCCCGCAAATTCTTTTGATACGCTACAACAGTACTAAGGCAGCTAAACGCTGCCTTAGTATGATTCTCAAACTAAATGAGCATTGACCCTATAGGGATCAATGACCTTGGATCGCAACTTTAACGCCAGTCAGATCAAGACCGGTAACACGTACGTCACCCAGAGTCGACGCAGCATCACCCAGCGTGACGCCTTGCAGGTATGCATCAAACTTCGCGCTGCCTGCAGCATAAGTACCGGTTGCGTAGTTACCTGATGACAATGAACCCATACCAATGACCAAACCACCAACGGTTTGAGCACCAAAGCCAGCAGCGGTCAAGCCAGCAGCATTGGTCACGTCAATGGTCGCAGCCAACGCCAAGTTAGCAGAACCATTAGAGGTCAGGGTGAATTGACCAATATTCAGAGTACCCGCGTTGGCAGTCGTGTTGTCTACTACGCCCAGGTTAGTAATACCCAGACCTCCGGTGATGGTACCACCAGCAACGATCATTGCACCTTGGTTTGGATTACCCAATTGGATGTTCATCGTTGAGCCACCCAGTTGCAGCGTCATGCTGTTCAGGATTTTGACCACACCTTTACCAGTTGTCGTGTTCGCATCAACTTTGTAAGTACCTGCAGACAGGGTTGCACCGGCCACACCGATATCACCAGTGGTGATATTCATGACGGTTGGCAGTTTGACGTTGATGTTCAACACTGGAGCAGCACCAGTCGTGGCTGCAGCAGCACCACCACCTGACGAATCAATAACCAATGCGATTGGACCGTTAGTCGCAATGCTCATACCTGTACCCAGCGTTGGCGCTGAACCAGCAGCAGCACCCGCACCATTGGCGTTTTTACCCAAAACGATCGCACCAGCTTCCAGCGCTGAAGGATAACCTACACCCGCCGCAAAACCGTTACCATCGAAAATAGCAACTTGGTCGATGTTCAGAACGTTGCCCGGCAGAGCGATCAGAATGGTAATACCATCTTGACCAGTTGTGGTGCTCAGCGTTGAGTCATCCAGAGCTTGCATTGCATATGCGCTGCTGCTGAGAGCGATCGCGCTGACCAATGCGGCTTGAGCAAATAATTTCATGTTTTCATATCCCCGAAGATTAATATTGTTTTCCACTTTTACGCTACAAAACATCCGTATTTGCAAGCTTATATTCCGCTCCATTGGATAGTATTTTCATAGCATTTCCCACTACGCCTAAGGTAATGGAAGTCTGATATTGTCGCAAGTAGTTATTAACATTTTTGAGACATGTCCGACAAAAGGCGTATTTTCACCCTTCAAATGCACATCCGTATAATTTCATTTAATTTCAACAGCTTACAAATAATATCTATTATTAAGTCATTCCTTGGAGCGACATGCAGCGTTTCTTTTAGACATCCTGTCCAACAACACACATTCAACAAGAAACCAAACACCCTTCACAACCCATCAAATCTCAAAAAAATAATTCAAGTCCCATAAAAAAACTAGGGCAGCCTTAAGCCACCCTAGTTTTATACAGCAACGTTTACATCAGATCAAATTAATGACCGGAGATGATGACGCTGGTGCCAGTCAGGTTTACGCCACGCAGTTCCAGGTCGCCGATAGTAGAAGCAGCGGTACCCAGAGTTACGTTTTGCATCATGACGTTGAAGTTAGCGCTGTTTGCAGTACCGTCACCCAGAGTAACCAGCAGGCCGCCTTGTGGGGCAACTGCAGAAGTCGGACCAAATGCGCCGTCTACGATGTGGATCTGAGCTTTCAAGTTCAGGTTAGCACTGTTGTAGTCGGTAACCAAGATTTGACCAACGTTGATCGAACCATTGAATGGTGCGCTGTCGGTGATACCTGCGTTCAGCAGTGACAGACCACCAGTGATGGTGCCAGCCAGCTTGATTTGCGCGCCTTGTGGTGTGTTACCCAGTTGGATGTTCAGAGAAGTACCACCCAGAGCGATGGTGGTGTTGTCCAGAATCTTAACTGCAGTACCGATAGTACCGCCAACTGCTGCCGAAGTAGTACCAGCTACGCGGTTAGAACCTGCAACATAGATGTTACCGGTTTGGATTGCGAAGTCAGTTGGCAGAGTTACGTTGATGTTCAATACTGGTGCTGCGCCGTTAGCGGTAGCAGAAGATTGACCTGCACCGGCGTTACCAGATGCATCAATACGTACAACGATTGGTGTTGAACCACCAACGATCAGGTGAGGTGCGCCTGAGTCTGTACCGTTGGTTGCGCCAGAAGCTACGCCTGGATCACCGATTACGATAGCACCTGAAGAAGTTGCGCCGGTAGTGAAACCAGGAGCACCGTCCAAGCCATCTTTATCATGCAGAATTGCTGCACCGATATCGATACCGTTAGTCGCGCCGTTGCTCAGAGGAGCAGTCAGTGCTGGTGGTGCGATCAGCAGGGTGATACCGTCTTGACCAGTGGTTGAGCTCAGTGCAGAGTCATCCATTGCTTGCATTGCGAAAGCACTGCCACTTGTAGCGATAGCTGTAACCAGTGCGAGTTGTGTAAATAATTTCATTGCGTACTCTCCCAGAGCATTATTGAATAGTTGACT
>JASLJP010000222.1 GCA_030152425.1 Aquirhabdus sp. | reverse complement strand
GGTCAAGAGGCCGTCGGCTCGATGGGCGACGACACGCCGATGGCGGTACTTTCACGTCAAGTGCGCCATGTCGCCGACTTCTTCCGTCAGCAGTTTGCCCAGGTGACGAACCCGCCGATCGACCCGCTGCGTGAGTCGATCGTCATGTCGCTTGAGACCTCACTCGGTCGTGAGCAAAACGTGTTTGAGCAGTCGCCAGAGCATGCTCAGCGTTTGATCATCTCCAGCCCGATCCTGTCGGCAAGCAAGATGCATCAGTTGCGCACCCTGAGCCGTGCCGAATACGAGATGGTCACCATTGACCTGAACTATGTCGAAAGTGAAGGGCTGGAAGCGGCACTACACCGGATCTGCGCTGAAGCAGCGGATGCCGTGCGTGGTGGTGCGACCTTGATCAATCTTTCCGACCGCAATATTCGTGAAGGTCATCTGCCTGCCAACGCCATGATGGCGACTGGAGCGGTGCATCATTACCTGTCCGAGCAAAGCCTGCGTGCCGATGCCAACATCATCGTCGAGACCGGTCTGGCGCGTGACCCGCATCATTTCGCCGTGCTGATCGGCTTTGGTGCCAGCGCGGTCTACCCGTACCTCGCCTACGACGTTATCAACGAACTGATCGCCAAAGGCGACCTGCTCGGTGATCCGTTGTACGCGCAAAATAACTTCCGCAAAGGCATCGACAAAGGCCTGCTGAAAATCCTCTCCAAAATGGGGATTTCGACCGTGGCCTCATATCGTGCCGGGCAGTTGTTTGAAGCCATTGGCCTGTCGCGTGCCGTGGTCGATCTGTGCTTTAAGGGCGTCCCAAGCCGCATCGAAGGCGCACGCTTTGTCGACCTCGAAAACGACCAGAAAAAACTGGCGGTCTTGGCGTGGCAAACCCGTAAGCCGATTGATCAGGGTGGCTTGCTGAAGTTTGTCTTCAACAAGGAATACCACGCCTTTAACCCAGACGTGATCAACAACCTGCACGTCGCCGTGCGTTCGGGCAACTACGCCGACTATCAGCAATATGCTGATCTGGTCAACAAGCGTCCGACCGCCACCATCCGCGACCTGCTCGGTCTGGATACCAGCAACAGCATCAGTGTCGACGACGTTGAGCCGATCGAGGCGATCTTGCCGCGCTTTGACTCCGCCGGTATGTCGCTGGGCGCGCTGTCGCCAGAGGCGCACGAAGCCATCGCCATTGCTATGAACACCATTGGGGGTCGTTCCAACTCAGGTGAAGGCGGTGAAGATCCTGCACGTTACGGCACAATCCGTAACTCGAAAATCAAGCAAGTCGCTTCCGGCCGCTTTGGTGTGACCCCAGCCTACCTGTCCTCAGCCGAAGTGCTGCAGATCAAGGTTGCGCAGGGCGCTAAACCGGGTGAGGGCGGTCAACTGCCGGGTGGTAAGGTCAATGCCCTGATTGCGCGTCTGCGTTATTCGGTACCGGGTGTGACCCTGATCTCCCCGCCACCACATCATGACATCTACTCGATTGAAGACTTGTCACAGCTGATTTTTGACTTGAAACAGGTCAATCCGAAAGCGCTGGTCTCGGTCAAGCTGGTGTCGGGTCCCGGTGTGGGCATGATCGCCGCCGGTGTGGCCAAAGCCTACGCCGACTTGATCACCATCTCTGGCTACGACGGCGGTACTGCGGCATCGCCGCTGTCGTCGATCCACTATGCGGGTTCGCCGTGGGAGCTGGGTCTGTCGGAAGCCCACCAAGCCCTGCGGGTCAACAACCTGCGCGGCAAAGTACGCGTGCAGACTGACGGCGGCCTGAAAACTGGTCTCGACGTGGTCAAAGCCGCGATCTTGGGTGCCGAGTCGTTCGGTTTCGGC
The DNA here is from genome assembly GCA_030152425.1 of Aquirhabdus sp. Classification (GTDB taxonomy): domain Bacteria; phylum Pseudomonadota; class Gammaproteobacteria; order Pseudomonadales; family Moraxellaceae; genus Aquirhabdus. The sequence continues at coordinate 3,856 of JASLJP010000222.1, read as the reverse complement.
TCGACGCCGATGATCGCGCTGGGCTGTAAATACCTGCGGATTTGTCATCTGAACAACTGCGCCACCGGTGTGGCCACCCAGCAGGATCACCTGCGTAAAGAACATTTCATCGGCGAGCCGGAAATGCTGATCAACTTCTTCCATTTCGTCGCGCAAGAAACCCGCGTCTGGATGGCGGCGCTCGGTGTGAAGAGTCTTAAAGACCTGATCGGCCGTACCGACCTGTTGACCCGTATCGAAGGTGAAACCGACAAGCAACAGCACCTCGATCTGCGTCCAATCCTGACCACCCATGCCTCGGCAGCGGGTAATGATCAGTATTGCACGTCGAAGCGCAATGAACCGTTTGACCAAGGCATTCTTGCCGAGCAGATGGTGAGCGATATGCTGCCCGCGATTTCGGCCAAAACCGGCGGTCGCTTTAGCTATAACGTCATCAACTGCAATCGCTCGATCGGTGCGCGTCTGTCCGGTGAGATCGCCAAGCGTCATGGCGACTTGGGCATGAGCGCTCAGCCGATCACCCTGAAGCTGAACGGCACCGCCGGTCAGTCGCTGGGTGTATGGAACGCCGGCGGTCTACATATCGACCTCGAAGGTGATGCCAACGATTACGTCGGTAAAGGCATGGCCGGTGGTCAGATTGCGATTTACCCACCGAAGGGTTCACCGTTTAAATCGCAAGACACCGCGATCATCGGCAACACCTGTCTGTACGGTGCGACCGGCGGCACGCTGTTTGCAGCGGGTACTGCAGGTGAGCGCTTTGCCGTGCGTAACTCGGGCTGCCATGCGGTCATCGAAGGCGCAGGCGACCATTGCTGCGAATACATGACGGGTGGTCTGGTCACCGTGCTGGGTCGTACTGGCCTTAACTTCGGTGCGGGCATGACCGGTGGTTTTGCTTATGTGCTGGATCTGGAAGGTGACTTCTTTGACCGTTGCAACCATGAACTGATCGACCTGAATCGCATCAGCACCGAGTCGACCGAAGAGCATCGCCAGCATCTGGTCGAAGTGATCGAAGAGTATGTTGCAGCCACCGGCAGCGCGTGGGGACAGCAGATTCTGGACGAGTTTGACGAATACAGTCGTAAATTCTGGCTGGTCAAACCGAAGGCCGCCAGCCTCGCCAGCCTGCTGAAAACCACCAAGGCTGACCCACAATAATGGTATAACACGCCCACGATTCGAGCAGTGCTTTGGGTCGTGGGGGTGGCATCGGGTCGCTCATCGTTAAAGGTGCGCGACCCGATGACTGATAGAGCATTGAACGATTCGTCGATGACAGGCAATGGTCAACAAATTGCATGGATTCACGCTTTAACGATTTAACGCATACAGGCACGCACGCGTAAGCGGGCTGACCCAGTGAGGATGAGACATGGCTGAACGCCTAAGTAATGATTTCCAGTTTCTCGATGTCGCACGACAAGAACCTGAGAAAAAAGATATCGCCGCACGAACTACATCGTTCGTCGAGATCTATCAGCCGTTTGAAAAAGTTGAAGTTGCTCAGCAGTCCCATCGCTGCCTCGACTGTGGCAATCCTTACTGCGAGTGGAAATGCCCGGTCCATAACTACATCCCCAACTGGCTCAAGCTGATCAGTGAAGGTCAGTTGTTCCAAGCTGCCGAACTGTCGCATCAAACCAACACCCTGCCTGAAGTCTGTGGCCGCGTCTGTCCACAAGACCGTCTGTGTGAAGGGGCTTGTACCCTGAACGACGGATTTGGTGCCGTGACCATTGGCAATACCGAAAAATACATCACCGATACCGCCTTTGCCATGGGCTGGCGTCCAGACATGTCCAAAGTCGTGTGGACAGACAAGAAAGTCGCCATCATCGGTGCCGGTCCTGCGGGCTTAGGCTGTGCTGACGTGCTGGTACGTGCGGGCGTTAAGCCTGTGGTATTTGATAAGAACCCGGAGATCGGCGGCCTGCTGACCTTTGGTATCCCGGAATTCAAAATGGAAAAAGATGTGATGATTCGTCGTCGCACCATTTTCGAAGGCATGGGCATCGAATTCCGTCTCAACACCGATGTCGGTGTAGACGTGACCATCGATGAACTGCTGGCTGACTACGATGCCGTGTTTATGGGCATGGGCACCTACACCTATATGAAGGGTGGTTTTGCCGGTGAAGAGCTGTCCGGCGTCTATGACGCGCTCGACTACCTGATTGCCAACGTTAACCGTTGCCAAGGCTGGGAAAAGTCACCGACTGACTACATCAGCATGGAAGGCAAGCGTGTGGTGATCCTCGGTGGTGGTGACACCGCGATGGATTGTAACCGCACCGCGATCCGCCAAGGCGCCGCGCATGTGGCCTGTGCCTATCGCCGCGACGAAGAAAACATGCCCGGCTCACGCCGCGAAGTCAAAAACGCGCGCGAAGAAGGTGTTAACTTCTTGTTTAACCGTCAACCGATCGAGATCGTGGGCGATGCCAACGGTGTGATCGGCGTTAAAGTCGTGACTACCCAATTGGGCGAGCCAGACAGCCGTGGCCGTCGTAGCCCCGAGCCAATCCCTGGCTCAGAAGAGATTCTCCCCGCGGATGCCGTGATCTTAGCCTTTGGCTTCCGTCCGAGTCCAGCCGCATGGCTGGCGGATCAAGCCATCGCGATGGATGGCTCAGGCCGCGTCACCGCTGCAGAGCATCAGGCGTTTCCATTCCAAACCAGCAATCCAAAAATCTTTGCCGGTGGCGACATGGTACGCGGCTCCGATCTGGTCGTCACCGCGATCTGGGAAGGCCGTCAAGCTGCCGAAGGCATCTTGGACTATCTGAAGGTCTAATACTGTCGATCGACATCCCCTGATATGAAAACCCATCCACTGTGATGGGTTTTTTTATGGCGGTGTGCACATGCATGTGACTAGCAGATCTACTGTTATCCGCGCTAAACTGGCTGCATCATCCCCCTCGGATCAGCTGTCGTATGCAAAGACCATCTCTCGGTGTAGTTGTCTTGATCCTGATCGCGGTTGCCGGTGGCGTGCGCTGGTATCTGACCGAACAGCGAGGACAGGTTGCGGCGATGAGTGCGCCCGAGCGTGCCGCACTGCACCAGCATAACCACGAAAAAGGACACCCGACCGTCCATCTCTACACGGCGACGTGGTGCGGCTACTGCAAAAAACTAAAAGCCGGATTGGATGGCAGTGGCGTGCCCTATATCGACCATGACGTGGAAGACTCGTCCGAAGGTCGGCAGTTCTTCCAGTCGTCCAATTTCAGCGGCGTTCCGGTGACGGTCATCGGAGAAAGCGCAATCGAGGGCTATGACGCCCAAGAGCTGACGCAGTTGTTTGATCAGGCGGGCTATAAAGTCGCGGGCTTGTAGACCTCACTTGCTTTGCAGCGGCAGCTCAATCCAGTCCCCCGCTTTGACTTGATAGGCCGTGATCGTCCCCACCTTTAAATCGCCATGGAGATCAAACTGGATCTGGCTGGTCACCCCGGCATAGTTGGTGTCGTTCAGTTTGGCGGCATAGACCTTGGGGTCGGTTGATCCTGCGGCTTGCATAGCGCGTGCAATGATCTGCGTTGCATCGTAGTAATAGGGCGCATAGAGCTGTATCGCACCATATTTCTGCGCAAACCGCGTGGCAAAGGCCTTGCCCTGCGGCATTTTGGCCAGTGGCAGTCCGGGCAGTGTGGTGATCGCGCCTTCTGCGGCCGTGCCGGCCAGCGAGATGAACTGCGGTGTGTGCACGCCATCTCCCGCGAGGAATTGCGCATGGATGCCGAGGTTGTGCATCTGCTTGATCAGCGCTGCCGCTTGCCCGTCATTGCCACCAAAGAACAACAGGTCGGGATTTTTGCTCTTGATGCGTGTCAGTTGG
>JASLJP010000217.1 GCA_030152425.1 Aquirhabdus sp. | reverse complement strand
TTACCATAGACTGACTCCAAGGTCGTGATGCAATGCCGCAGAAACGCCGCTTTGACACTATTATGCACATAGAGATGGTCCGGCGCGATACAGGTCTGGCCACTGTTGGTCAGCTTGGCCCAGAGGATGTTTTTGGCGGCGAGTTCCAGATCGGCGCTCTCATCGACGATGGTGGGTGATTTGCCGCCGAGTTCCAGCGTGACGCTGGTCAGATGCTTGGACGCTGCAGCCATCACGATCTTGCCTACGGCTGGCGAGCCGGTAAAGAAGATATGGTCAAAGGGCAGTTCCAGTAGGGACTGGGCGACAGCGGCATCGCCTTCAAAAACGGCGACTTCGTCAGGATCAAAGGCCGCTTGCACGATTTTGACGATGACTGCGGATGCATGTGGCGTTAGCTCAGAGGTCTTGATGATGACGGCATTGCCCGCAGCCAGTGCAGACACCAGTGGGCCCAAGGTGAGATTCACCGGATAGTTCCATGGCGAAATGATCAGGACGCGACCTTTAGGCTGATGCTGCACATAGGCTGCCGTGCCAATCATCATGCGCGATGGCATGACTTTCTTGGGCTTCATCCAACGGCCAAGCTTGCGCATCGCATCATTGGCTTCGGCGATGACAGGCAGTATCTCCGTCAGTTCTACCTCGGCAGCGGGTTTGCCAAAGTCGGCGAAGCCTGCAGCGATGATGTCGGCCTGATGGGCGAGCACGACTTCTTTGAGACGGGCGATTTTGGCGAGGCGTTCTGCTTTCGTCGATTGGCGCAGCTGGATGGCCGTTGCGGCCTGTGCGCTAAATACTGTGGTGATGTCTGCGGGGACAGAGGTGGGTCGCGTAACAGTCGTATTCATGGCGGTCCTGCCGAAGTGAGTGATCCTGCTTGGATTTGAGTATATCGTTTCATACCGTGCCGCGTATAAGGCTTTTGTTGATTTTGCACGGTCGAGTCACGCGCCGTGTCCTCGTCACAGATGCGGGCTAAATCAGACACGTGAACTTCACAGAATTTTCATAGGAGCGCACCGCCGAAAACTGGCAAACTATCCCCTATCTAGTTCCACAGCAGCGATAAACGCCGAAAACTCATGACCCATATCCTGATCGACATTACGCAACAAACCTTAACCCTGACCCGTGGGCTACAAACCCAGCTCTATACGGTCTCTACTGCCAAGAATGGCGTCGGTGAGATCGAAGGCAGTGAACAGACCCCACGTGGGCGGCACCAGATCAGCGATAAGATTGGTGAGGCCCTGCCGATCAACGCGGTATTGCGCGGTAGGGTGCCTACCGGCGAGATCTATGATGCTGCGCTGGCCGCGCTACACCCCGAGCGCGACTGGATCCTGACGCGCATCCTGTGGTTGTCGGGCCTTGAAGCAGGGATCAATCAGGGCGTCAATAGTGCGGGGATCACGGTGGACTCCCATGCCCGCTATATCTATCTGCACGGCACACCGGATAGTGAGCCGATGGGGGTGCCGCAGTCGCATGGCTGTATTCGTATGCGCAATAGTGACATCGTCGAATTATTTGACCGTGTCGATGTCGGGACGATCGTCGAAATCGTCGAGCATTAAAAAAAGCATAAAAAACAGACGATTGTGTGATTAATCAGCAGGTTTTAGGGTGGATTGGATGCAGTTTGATCAGTCGTGCGGCTTTTTAGCAAAAAGTCGGCAAAACCGTTGACACTGTCGGCGTACTCTATATAATGCACCCCACGTTGAACGAACACTGAAACACAGAAATTTGATTAGCGTATTGGGCGTTTAGCTCAGTTGGTAGAGCAGCGCCCTTACAAGGCGCGGGTCGGCGGTTCGAGCCCGTCAACGCCCACCAATATTGCGATTCATGATGTGCGATGTAAAGTTTAAATGCGACCTAGCAGCGGTAGTTCAGTTGGTTAGAATATCGGCCTGTCACGCCGAGGGTCGCGGGTTCGAGTCCCGTCCGCTGCGCCATATTGTTGTAAAGTAAACCCGCTTCGGCGGGTTTTTCTTTGTCTGCTATTTAGGTTCTGGCTGCCCTGTACGCGATAGCCTGTAGAGGGTATCGCCTCGTTACGTGCGGCAAACGAAGTGCTGCGATGCGTCTGTTATAGTCGGGGCATACTCTGGCGTAGAGGATGTAGCCATGAATAAAGCAGACAACCATACCGACACTGCGACACTGACCTTTAAAAATGCCCAAGGCGAAACGCTGCGGCTGCTGTGTGTCGTCGACTATATGTTGGCATCGCACAAACGCGCCATACTCAGTGTGCATTTGCCCGATGGCCAAGAAGGACATATCACGCTGGAGGACGGCGTCAAATTCATTACCTTTAACGATCAGCAATGGGTGCTCATCGACTAGCCATTTGATGGAGTTGCCTCTGCTGTGCAGAGGCGACAGTCTCACACGGACTTCTGTATAAACGTGGACTAATCAGCTATAATTAGCCACGCTTTATTCTTTAGACGAATCATCACTTCAGGTTTAATCATCATGTCAGATGTACAATCTTCCGCCCAAAATGATGCCGCGAATGCGACTGAAACGCTTATTCGTGAGCAAATCGCCAAACACCCGGTGATTCTGTATATGAAAGGCACCCCGCAATTCCCACAGTGTGGTTTTTCTGCACGGGTGATTGAGGCACTGAGCCAAATTGGTCGTCCATTTGCATTCGTCAATATTCTGGAAAATCCGGATATTCGCGCGACTCTGCCGCGCATTGCCAATTGGCCAACCTTCCCACAACTGTGGGTCAGCGGTGAGCTGATTGGGGGGTGTGACATCGTGACCGAAATGTTCCAAAAAGGTGAGCTGAAGCCGCTCATCGAAGCCCATAGCCCAGCGCCCAGTGCCTAAATCCGGCATCCGCTAAAAAAGTCGACTGGGTCACAATCCGGTTTGGACTGCAAAAAAGCCTGCATCATCGATGCGGGCTTTTTTTTATGCGTGTCAGCAGGGGGGAGATATACGACATTCACTGTACCGCTCAGTGGCTAGTTCAGGCATTTGGGCAGACGTATTTGACAACACCGACGCCGAAGCGCATAAGCAAATATAGGAGCGAAGGCCTGTGTTTGTTCACTTTGGAGTTTGCTGCGCGCTCTTTTTGCGACAGTCGTGTTGCTGATGGGCGATGGCGTAAAGGCTGACGAAGTCTGTCTCCAATCAGCGGTGCAATTGCCGAAGTGACGACTGGTTAACGGTCGCTACTCTGTGGTAGTTTTATAAAAGCTGTGCGCTGTACAAAAGGCGAGACCCGCGCATAGGTTGATAAATATACACAAGGGGCTTGGGTACATTTGATGGCTAAACGTATTTCCTCTGGGGGAGGTAACACCGCGGCGCCACCACATCATGACGAGGCAGTCGTGAGTCATGATACACATCATGAGGCGAGCGAAGCAGAAGTCAGAGCCATCCTCACATCGGGGGATTGGTTCTTACGTTTCCCTGCGGCCCTCGAAAACAGCTACCGTCAGTATCATCGCCAGCGAGCCATCACGACCTTTCATTCCCGCGGCCTGATCGCGATCTTTTTGTTTGTGGTGGTGAGTTCCGGCATTATCAAACTGCTCCCAGAAGCCAGCTATCTCCATTGGGCGATGTACAGTGGCTGGAGCTTTGTCGTCGTCTTGGCGACCTGGGGGATGTCCTTTGTACCGGTTTTTAATCGCTGGTTTGATGGCTATGTCGCGCTAGGGGGGGCCATCACCCTGGCGATCTCGATCGTGGCCAACAACACGGTGCCGATGGGTGATGGTGCGACGCTGTCCTATGTTGGCCTGATTTATATCGTCTTTTTTATCTACAGCTTTATCGGGCTACGCTTTTCGGTGGCGTTGTATGCGGGGTGGCTCGGTGGCCTGTGCGGCGTGATCATGACCTATGCCGTGGGATCTGAGCTCAACTGGCAGATGCTGCATCGCATCTATACCGCCGCTAGTGTACTGGGCATGTGTCTGGCCTACGGGCTGGATCATCAGGATCGCGTGAACTATCTACAGTCGTATCTGCTGCAGCAGACACTCAATCGCAGTGAGGAACTGGTCTATCAGCTCGGCAAACTATCGCGTGAGGATGCGCTGACCGGGCTGGCCAATCGTCGTTATCTCAATGAATGGATGACCCATGAGTGGAACCGCGCGCTGCGCCAGCGGCAGCCGCTGGTGATCATGATGGTTGATATTGACTTCTTTAAGCGCTACAACGACCAGTTGGGTCATGTCGCCGGTGATCAGTGCCTACGGCAGGTGGCTCAGTTGCTCAAAGGCCTGACCCATCGCAGTGGGGAGCTGGCTGCGCGTTATGGCGGGGAGGAGTTTGTGCTGCTGTTTCCAGGAATGGACGCCGATTTTGCCAAACATCAGGCGCAGCGTCTTCTGGAGCGTGTGGCGGCAGAGGCGATCCCGCATCCGGATGGTGGCGGGCGCTGCGTGAGTATCAGCATAGGCATTTCACTGTGTGTGCCGAAGCCTGCGATGAGTGCAGATCAGCTATTACGTCAGGCCGATACTGCGCTCTATCAAGCCAAGACCAATGGCCGCAATCGCTATGAGTTCTTCCGTGATGCTTTATGGGAATCAATGAGTTCCTCCGACCGCAGCAGACAGCCTGCCGACGAGTCGGGGAGTATGTAGGTACACAGGCTGTTTAGCCGCCAGCCCATTCGATGGTGGGCTCGATATCACCCTCATCCTGAGCACTGCTGGGTTGCGGCACGACTTTGGGGGCTTTAACTTTGCCAGATTTGCTTTTATCCTGAGCCGTTGCTGCGATGAGATCGGCTAGACCGTGGTCTGGCAGGTCTTCGGGGTCAATCGGTTTATGGTCCGCTTTGGCTTTGTCTTTCACGTTCGATTTTTTGCCAGATTTTTTGTCTGACTTTTTCTCAGTGTCGGCTTTGGCCGCACTGCTATCCGGCGTTTTGCCGGGCTTGTCCGCGGGGGCTTTTTTCGACTTGCCTTTTTTTGGGGCTTTGTCTTTATTGCCATCTGCATCCTCAGCTTTTTCGCCTTTGACTTTGTTGCCGTCTTCAAGACGTTGCCAGTGTTTCAGTTGCTGCATCACTTCGCCAAAGATGGTGTCGCGCGGGTAGAGACCTTTTTGGTTCATCTCACCGGCAGGGCGTTTCATGAGCAAAGACAATGCATCCTCGATGGTACGCACGGCATAGAGATGGAAGCGCCCTGCGGCAACGGCATCAATTACATCTTGACGCAGCATCAGATGCTGGACGTTTTGAACGGGCAGGATCACGCCTTGTTGACCGTTGAGGCCTTGCAGTTGGCAGGCATCAAAGAAGCCTTCGATCTTTGGATTGATACCGCCAATGGGCTGGACGACACCGAGCTGGTTCATCGAGCCAGTGATTGCCCACGATTGATCGATCGGGATCTGACTGATCGAGGAGATCAATGCGCACAGCTCAGCCAGTGTTGCGCTGTCGCCGTCGATTTCACCGTAGCTTTGCTCAAAGGCCAGTGCCGCTGAAAAATGCAGTGGCTGGGTACGACCAAAGTGGGCGCGCAGGAAGCTGGACATGATCAGGATGCCCTTGGCATGCAAGGCGCCACCCAGCTCGACACTGCGTTCGATGTCGAGGATCTCGCCGCCGCCTTGGTAGACGGTGGCGGTCAGGCGGGCAGGCAAGCCAAACTCGCTGTCGGCGTAGTGTACCACCGTCAGTGCGTTGATCTGACCGATCCGCAGCCCCTCGGTCTCGATGAGCTGTGTGCCACGTGACAAGTCTTCCCAATACAGCTCGCGCAAATGGCCGAGGCGGTACTGACGTGCGCTTAAGGTTGCGTTGATGTGTTTGGCGGTGACTTGGCGGTCTCCGTGCTGGATCGCCAGTGTACTGGCCTCGCGCAGCAGGTCGCCGAGCGTGGCAGCGTGGAGCGACAAGGACGATTGATCTTCCGCCTGACGACTGGAGTCGGTCAGCAGGGCGGCCAGCGCTGAGCGATCAAATGGCAGCAACTTGTCTTTATTGACATAGTCGGCGATCAGACGCACATAGGCTTCTTCGTTGTCGCTGGTTCGGGTTAGGGTGTTGGTAAAGTCGGCGCGGATCTTAAACAGCGCATTCAGCTCGGGTTCAAATTCGAGCAGCTCGTAGTAGATATACGGCTCGCCGAGCAGGATGACCTTGACCGCAAGCGGCAGTGATTCAGGCTCCAGCGATATGCTACCGGTCAGGGTCAGCATGTGCTCCAGTGAGGACAGTTTTAACTGGCCGGAGCGTAGGGCACGTTTCAAACCATGCCATGCGTAGGGTTGCTCCAGCAGTTGATCCGCTTCGAGCATGAGGAAGCCGCCATTGGCGCGGTGCAGGGCGCCGGGACGGATCAAGGTAAAGTCGGTGGTGATGGTACCCATTTGGGTCAGTTGTTCGACGTGACCCAGCAGGTTGTAGTGGGTAGGCAGGTCTTCAAAGATGACCGGCGCGCCCGAGTTGGGTTTATGCGTGACGACGACGTTGACCTGATAGCGCGGCGGCACGCGGTCAAAAACACCGGGCAGGAAGTCGTCTTCTTCTTGCTCCAGGATCAGCTCGACATGTTCGATGATGTCGGTGGCATAGTCTTTGAGATATTCGCTAAAGCCATTGACGTGCTCAAAGCGCTGTGCCGCTTGCGTGATGCGCGGCATCACTACATCAGTTGCAAGCTGGGCATTCAGGCTGGCTACCTGATGGCGGGTCTGCTCTTCGATACGGCCGAGACGGGCGCCGAGACGATGCAGTTTTTTATCCATCTGACGCACGTTTTGGTTGATCTTGGCGCGCTCATCGGGTGCCAGTGCGGCTAATTCATTTTCGTCCAGCTCTTCACTGGCTGGCGCATTGGTCGCTTTGCTGTCATCACGCCCCAGTGCTTTGACGGGTACAAAGCGGTGTTGTTCATTGCGTGAGACCAGCTTAAGTGCCAGCGCTTCGCCTTCTTGGGTCAGCGCGAGCAGGGCTTGTTGTTGGGCATTGCCCGCACTTTGGCGGATGGTTTCGATGCGCGTGTGATAGCTGTCGGCGGCAAATGATTTTTCGAGATGGTCGAATAGTGTGTCCCACAGTTGGTGCATATGCTTTTTGAGCTTTGGCGCATCTCCCGGCGGGAGTTCGAGCGCACTGGGCTGACGCGGGTTGGCAAAGTTATTGACATAGACCCAGTCGCTTGGGGTGGGCATTTGAGCCGCTTGCAGTGCCAACATGCGTTTCAGCATGGTGCGCTTACCCAGACCATTGGTCCCCACGGCAAAGATATTGTAGCCGTCAAACGGCAGGGACAAGGCGGTCTCGACGGCAGCACGGGCGCGGTGTTGACCTAAAAAATCATTGAGCGGTTTGATGCGGCGCGTGGAGGGCGGCAGACTGGCCAGATTGGGTGCACGCATCAACTGAGCAGGCGTCAGGCGACCACTGGGCGGTAAGACCGCTTTGGGGGCGGCAGTCGGTACCAGGCTGTGTGCCGGGGCAGTTTTGATCTCAGGCACGGGGGTGTTCTCGCGGCTGACTACGGCAGGTTTAGCGCGCGCGCGCGTAGCCGGGCGGACGATTTTCTGCGCAGGCACTGGGCTTGCGGCGGCAGGCGTGGCGTCTACACTGGCCGATACGGGAGTGTCCACTGACGTGCTGAGATTCGGGGTGTTGCTGTTGTGACCTTCCATAGTGAGTCTCGTCGTCATTGCTGCAGGTACTTTAAGTTTAATCGAATTGCCCTTTGATTGAGCATTATTTTTATGAGCTTCTGTGTGGGTCGTGGTCTGTGGTTGGTCGGTGTCATGAGGCGCCAAAGTCGTCTCAGGATCGGGGGGTGTCGTCTGTGCTGCAGGGTGTACGGGCGTGGTCAATATCAAACTCTTTTAAAAACGGATCGGTGCAAATGCCGAAGTCGTGCAGGCAAGGGGTAGTCAGGAGTCTAGCAGATATCGTTGCCCTTGAAAGTTGGTCTTGTCGGGATTCCACCATTGCATTTTTAGAGTGGTTATTTAATCGCCACGGTATGTACAAACGCACCAGCTTGCACTTGTGTCAACAGTTCGGCGACCTCGGTGACGGGCGCGTTGAGGGCTAAAAACCGCACACGGCCTTGTTCGATGATTTGTATCCCATAGCGGCAGGCTTGCACGATCTCGACGTGGCGACCTTCACTCCCCAGCAGCGCGCTGAGCGCCGTGTGTTCGGCCAACGACAGCTCAAACGGTGCTGGGGAGATCTGATCGAGCCACTCTGTCCGACCTAGCAGAGAGACAAAGCGGAATCTGACCGGCTCAAGCAACCAGCAGCGGTAGTCGCTGTCTTGATTCATGTCTTTTAGCTCGGGGTGCAACTGGTCAAACGCACTCCGCAAGGTACGCTCGGTCTCGCGGTCAGCACGTAGCGGTCGCATCAGCCCGAGCACCGACAGCCGCGTTGCTGCTTGCCAATTTTGCTCAAGGTCGTCATGCAGTAGCAACGAGACCCGCGCATCAATGGCGATATTCAGCGAGTGTTGCGCGCTTTCACTCAGCACCGAGATGATCTGACCCGTGGGGGTCGTCGCAATCGGGATAAATGAGGTATAGGGAAAGCCAGGCACACTGGCCGACTGACTGGCCAAGACCGCCTGACGACAGGAGAGCAGTGCATGGATGGCAGGGCTATGGTACGGCATGTGCAACATCCCAAAAACGATACGGACTATTCTGGCAAAATTGCCATGATACAGCTACTCTACGAACACGATCTTTACACCGCCTACGCAGCCACGCCTTATGCCTAACTCCGCGCCACATCCAGCAGTGACATCCGCTCCATCAGAGTCTACATCGACGCAGTCTAACCCGAATCAAGGCGGTCATCGCCAGTTTGATGTATGGAAGCGGATGCTGATTTGTATCGTGACAGGCTTCTCTTCCGGGATGCCGCTGTTTGTGTTTTTGAATCTGATTCCCGCCTGGGCCGATAGCTATAAACTCGATATCAAAACCATCGGCCTGCTGACCCTGCTGCAAATCCCCTATGTGCTGAAACCGGTCTGGGCACCGGTACTGGATCTGCTGCAGGTCGAGCGCTTTGGGCGGCGCCGGACGTGGTTAATCATCTTGCCGATCTTGTTGCTCTTGAGCTTAGGCAGCTTGGGCGGGTTACGACCGGATACGCAATTGATGGCGATTACCGGTTTGGGGTTATTGATCAGTTTCCTCAGTGCGTCGCTGGATATCGTCATCGATGCCTATCGCCGCGAGATCTTGCCGGATCAGGAGCTGGGGCTTGGGAATACCTTTCACGTCAATGCCTACAAAATGGCCGGTCTGGTGCCGGGTAGTCTGGCATTGATCCTGTCGGACTATCTGGCATGGGATGCCGTGTTTTGGATCGTCGCGGCGTTTATGTTGCCCTGTGTGATTTTGGCACTCTGCGTGCGTGAGCCGGCGCTACGCCAGATCCCGCCGCGGACGCTGACCGGTGCTTTTGTCGAGCCGCTCAAGGAGTTTTTTGGTCGTAAAGGGGTGAAAGCCGGTATTGCGCTGATCGTCTTTATATTCCTGTATAAACTCGGCGACTCGTTGGCAACCTCTCTGGCGACCAAGTTCTATCTGGATATGGGCTACACCAAGACCCAGATCGGCGCGGTTGCTAAAGTGGCGGTGCTGTGGGGCGGCCTGATCGGTGGCTTTATCGGCGGCTTCTCGATGCTTAAGCTGTCGATCCATCGGGCGCTGTGGCTGTTCGGTGTGGCGCAGCTACTGGTCATCCCGTTATTTGCATGGTTGTCGATGCAGACCGCGCCGAGTACGTGGGAGCTGGGTGCTGTCGTCGCCACCGAAGCGTTTGCAGTGGGTTTGGGTACGGCTGCCTTTGTCGCGTTTATCGCCCAGAGTACCAATCCTGCCTATACCGCATTCCAGCTTGCGTTGCTGTCTTCGCTGGCCTCGCTACCGCGCACGGTGGTCAACGGCTATGCCGGCTATATGGTCGAGTTTATGGGCGGCTATACCGGCTTCTTCTGGCTGTGTACGCTACTGGCCATTCCGGGGATGCTGATGTTGCCATGGGTTGCGCCGTGGCATGAAAAGAAAGCCCCAGTTGCGACCACGACAGGAAAAACATCATGAGAATACTGCATGTCATGCTGCGCGTCGGGGATCTGCCGCGCTCGATTGCGTTTTATACCGAAGTGCTGGGCATGCGTCTGCTGCGCCAGCGGGACTATCCGGAAGGCCGTTTTACCTTGGCGTTTTTAGGGTATGGCGATGAAGACAGCAATACCGTACTGGAGCTGACCCATAACTGGGATACCCCAAGCTATGATCTGGGTGCGGGCTATGGCCATATCGCATTGGCCGTGCCCAATGCCTATCAGGCGTGTGACGACATCAAGGCGCGCGGTGGTCGGGTGGTGCGCGAGGCGGGACCGATGAAACATGGCAACACCGTCATCGCCTTTGTCGAAGATCCAGATGGTTATAAGATCGAGTTGATTGAGCGTGATTAAGTAAACGCCCACTAAAAAAGCCTTCATTTGAAGGCTTTTTTAGTGCAGGACGCAAGGTCAGTGGATTACTGGCCTTTCTCTGCTTGTTGGATTTCTGCCACCGCCAGTGCCGTCATATTGACGATCCGGCGCGGGGTCGCGGTTGGGGTCAGGATATGCACCGGTTTGGCCGCACCGAGCAGGATTGGGCCGATGGTCACGTTGTTACCCGCTGCGGTTTTCAGCAGGTTAAAGGCGATATTGGCGGCGTCCATGGTCGGCATGATCAGCAGGTTGGCCGAGCCTTTGTAGCGTGAGTTCGGGAACTCGGCCAGACGGATCGATTCGTTGAGGGCGGCATCACCATGCATCTCGCCTTCGACTTCAAGCTCGGGTGCGATCTCGGAGAGGATGCGATAGGTTTCACGCATTTTCTGCGCGCTTTTGCCTTCGCCACTGCCAAAGCTGGAGTGCGACAGCAGCGCAACTTTAGGGGTGAGACCAAAGCGGCGAATTTCTTCAGCCGCCAACAAGGTCATCTCGGCCAGTTGTTCTGCCGTCGGGTCTTCGTTGACGTAGGTGTCGGCGATAAACAGATTGCGCTCTTCCAACATCACGACGTTCATCGCATAGAAGCTCTTGACGCCTTCTTTGCGGCCGATGACGTCTTTGAGGTAGTCCAGATGCAGACCGTAGTGGGCAAACGTACCGCAGATCAACCCATCCGCTGCGCCAAAATGCACCAGCATGGCACCGATCAGCGTGGTACGGCGACGCGCTTCACGCTTGGCCAGCTCGACACCCACACCACGACGCTGCATCAGCGAGTAGTAGTACTGCCAGCATTCTTTGTAGCGCGGATCATCGTCTTGATTGACCAGCTCAAAGTGGATACCCGCTTGTAGGCGCAGACCCAGTTTGATGATCTGGTTTTGAATTACGGTTGGGCGACCGACCAAGATCGGGTAGGCCAGACCTTCATCAACCACCAGTTGAACCGCACGCAGGACGCGTTCATCTTCGCCCTCACAGAAGACGATGCGTTTCGGATCGCTTTTCGCTTGGGCAAACACCGGCTTCATGAGGAATGCCGAGTTATAGACGAACTCGGACAGACGTTGACGATAGGCAGCAAAGTCTTCGATAGGACGGGTCGCAACACCGGACTCCATCGCAGCACGTGCGATCTCCGGCGCGATCTCGATGATCAGACGTGGATCAAGTGGACCCGGGATCAGGTACTCACGACCAAAGCGTTGGCCGTCTTCACCATAGGTATTGCTACTGGATTCGACATGAGCCATTTTGGCGATGGCGTGAACGCAGGCGACTTTCATTGCCTCATTGACGGTCGTCGCGCCGGAGTCCAGCGCACCGCGGAAAATATACGGGAAGCACAGCGCGTTGTTGACCTGATTTGGATAGTCCGAACGGCCGGTGGCGATGATCACGTCTGGACGGACGGCTTTGGCCAGCTCAGGCAGGATCTCAGGGTTCGGATTGGCCAGCGCAAAGATGATCGGATCGGCCGCCATCTGCGCGACCATGTTCTGTGACAGGATGCCCGCAGTCGACAGACCCAAGAACATATCCGCGCCAGCCATGACTTCTTCTAGGCGGGTTGCGGCGATGTCTTGTGCATAGCGACGTTTGCTTTCATCCAAGGTGGCCAGACGTGCGGTGTTGATGACGCCTTTGGAGTCGGCGACGATCACGTTCGCGCGGTTGACACCCAGCGCCACTAGCAGGTCAAGGCAGGACAGCGCCGCTGCGCCTGCACCCGAGCAGACGATCTTGATCGCACCGATGTCTTTTTTGACCAAGATCAACGCGTTGAGCAATGCTGCGCCGACGATGATCGAGGTGCCATGTTGGTCGTCGTGAAAGACTGGAATTTTCATGCGTTCGCGCAGTTTCTTTTCGATATAAAAACACTCCGGTGCTTTGATATCTTCCAGATTGATGCCGCCGAAGGTCGGCTCTAAGGACGCGATGATGTCGACCAGTTTGTCTGGATCGTTTTCGGCGATTTCGATGTCAAACACGTCGATGCCGGCGAATTTTTTAAACAGTACGCCTTTGCCTTCCATCACTGGCTTAGAGGCCAGTGGGCCGATATTACCCAGACCCAATACGGCGGTGCCGTTGGTGATCACGGCGACGAGGTTGCCGCGTGCGGTGTAGCGTGACACCAAGGCGGGATCGCGCTCGATCTCCAGACACGGTGCAGCCACCCCAGGGGAGTAGGCTAAGGCAAGGTCGTGTTGGTTGGCGAGCTGTTTGCTCGGGGTGACGTTAATTTTTCCGGGTTTAGGAAACTCGTGATAATGCAAAGCCGCTAGCTTCAGTTCTTGATTGTCCATCGTACTTCTCGTTGTCTACTTAAAACATTTAGGCTAATCATAGCGTATAGCCATGACACTACGTTAAAGGTCATGCGCATGAGCATCATTAGGTTGGGTTTTGGTCAGGCTCATTTGTGATCAGCCGTGTGCGAAGATCAAACTTGAATACAAACTCATTGTGAAAGTTTGTGAAGCGGCTCGCGGACTACAAGATTCGTAGCAAAGATTACCAAGTCGTGAAGTGTAGCACACTGATTGGTACTTTTTGCCAGTTAAACGCGGATTTTGCATCGCCTGAACGTCGGCGCAGGTCGAGTAGGGGGCCATCATGCTGTGCGTATCCTTTTCATCGCGTTTTATGGTGTTTGGGTGCCTAAAATTCCGTTTAGGTCACGTCTGGGTGTGCGGTCATTATACAAAGACGACCGACGGCGTCATTGGCAGCAATGCTTACATCGAAATCAGCGGGGCGCTCTTGGCCTTGATCAGCAGCAGTGTGGCCTCGGACGCCGGAATGGGTTTGCTAAACAAATAGCCCTGCAACATGTCACA
>JASLJP010000216.1 GCA_030152425.1 Aquirhabdus sp. | reverse complement strand
CGATAAACAACAGTTTGTAGAGAAATGCGGGGTTATGCAGAGCCTCGGTGGCTTGGGTCGCCAGCAAAATCAGACCGGTGGCAAAGGTTGCCACAAAGCCCCACAGCAGCCACGGGCGCAGTTGTTTGAGGAGTTGTGCCTTCGGGACTTGGGTCAGGATGATGCCGAGCAAGCGCAGGTCGATGATCGCCAGCAGCCCGACAGACAGCGCCAAACCCAGCAGGTGCGTGCCTTCGATCAGCGGAAACATATACATCGATTCATGCAGGTCGACCGCCCACGATGAATCTTCGATGCGCTGCGCGTACTCTAGCAATAGGGACATGGTGTGCTCACAGGAGGTAAGGGGTAAAAAACCCCAGCCTAAACATGCATCTCAGGCTGGGGATGTCGATCAGTTGGCCGCAGCAGGTTTAGGTTCTGGTTTGCTGATTTTGACCAGCGTGCCGCCTTCGGCTTCATAGTCTTGGGCACCGATCGCGCCGACCACTTTGAAGCCCTTGCCAGCCAGCAGGTCAGCGGTAGCACCCGCACGGCCGGCATGATTAGACACGGTCACGACCGAACGATCTTTCGGGATATAGTCCAGACGGTTGGCGAGGTCTTTGGCCTGGATGTTCAGGTAGGCGGCAAAGCCACCGATACTGGTCAGTTCGTCAGGACGACGGACGTCGATAATGACCAGTTGCGAAGGTTTGGCCAGCAGCGCATCAATCTGCGCGCGGTTCAGCTTCGGAGTCTTTGCGGTGTAGGGATGTTCGACCGCAGCGGCTTGCGGGGCGGTGGCGTCTGCCGCCATCGCTTGACCGGCAGTCAGGGCGACAGACAGGGACAGGAGGATCGCGTTTACTTTAGTCATGGCTTCACTTCACTTCAGTTAAAAAAACGAAACAGGGGGCACGCTGCAGCGTGAGATCACGCGCGTACAGGTTGGGTAGGCCGCAGCTGTGGACTTATAGGTTTGCAGGAGCTGTGCCAGCGCCGTGTTCGGTGGGAGAAATTCAGCAGGGCTGTTATTTGTTATCTATATTTATGATTTTATTGTTTTTATTATTTTCGTCTTTCTATATGGCGATCGCGTGCGCTGTGTGCATAACGATTTGCTGCTGCAGATGCAACAACCGCTGCTGCATTCGCAGCACGGCACAGGCTTGAGCGCCGTGCCACAGCCCCGTAGGTCGTGGCATCTGGGGCGGTTGCATATTTTTCATCGCCGTGGTCACTATTTTTAGCTTGTTGGCCTGTCCAGCGGCGTTTACAGTAGTCAGCAGTATTACGCGTTACCGCTATCCACTGGAGATCAAGATGCAGCAGGTACAGGGTCAAACCATCGTCATCACAGGCGCTTCGGGCGGCATCGGCGAGGAAGCGGCCTACCAGCTCGCCGCGCAAGGCGCCAAGCTGTGTTTGGTGGCCAGACGTGCCGCCGAGCTGCAGCGCGTACAGGCGACGATCAAGGCCGCTGGCGGTCAGGCCTGGATCTACCCCTGTGATCTGGCCGACTCGGCCGATCTGGATCGCTGTGCCGACGCGATCCTGCGTGACCACGCGCGGATCGATGCCTTGGTGAATAACGCCGCGCGTTCAATCCGCCGTTCGATCGTCGATGCCTTGGATCGCCCACATGACTATGAGCGCACCATCCAGCTCAACTACCTGAGCGCTGTCCGGCTGACTCTGCGCCTGCTGCCGCGCTTCCTCGCCCAAGGCCGAGGTCATGTGGTGAATATCTCTACCCTGTCCTCGCAGATCCCGATCCCGCTGTTTTCCGCCTATCTGTCGAGCAAGACCGCACTGGAGTCGTTTTCCCGCTCGTTGCTGGCCGAGCTGGGTCATCGCGGCATCACCACCACCGTGGTGTATTTCCCCATGGTGCGCACGCCGATGTCGTCCAAAACCAGTCTCTACAAACACATGCCGATGATGGACGCCGCCCGTGCTGCCGGCTGGATCGTCGAAGCTGTGGTGAAACGCCCCGCCCGCGTCACCAGCACCGTCGGGACGGTGGGTGCGGTGGTCATGGCGGCTTTGCCCGGGGTCGCGACGCGTTTGACCCAGCCGTTTTTCCGGCGGATGGACAAAAAACTCAAAGACAAGCTGGCGCAGGAATAAACGCCACGGCGGCGATACATTTAACAAGACTTTACTTTCGTCTGGCACGCCGCATACCGCATAATATTTAACCGATGATCGACCGCCCTTAGGATTGCAGACCCGATGACCGCGCCGCGCATGATTGTGCAGATGCTATGCCTACTCAGTTATCTGTGGGCATCGAGCTGTCTTGCCAATGTGTTGCAGTTACATCAGGTCAGCCGCGTCGCGCATACCCAGATCATCGTCGATGACGACCGCCACGCGCTGATCGTCCATCATCAGGGGCATCGTGACCAGCACGAGCCACACGCCCAAGGCCAGCATAGTCTGGGCGACAGTGACAGCGATCAGGTTATCCAACAGGCCTGTGTCCATAGCGATCTCGCCGTGCTGGCCAGCAAGGTCGCCTTTGCCCAAGCACTCGCCTCGGATGTGCTACTGGCCTATCTGCCCCCACCCGTGTTTAGCCATGCCATGGCGGCACAGACGCAGCTTTTGGCACAGCAGCCTCCGCCACAGACGGCACCGCCGCCGCTGAGTCGCAATTCCACCATCGCCATCGTTCAGTTGACCAACCTCCGCATTTAGCATCCTCTCTTGCGCCGCCGTCCGTGCGGTGTATTCGCTTGTCTGTGTCTTACGCGTGGCCATGCCACATCGTTCATTGATTTTTTAAGTCTTCGTTTGAGGATCATCATGTCTATTTTTCGTCCCGTCTTGGGCGCAGCCGTCGTGTTGCTGCTGGGTGTTGCCCCGCTTTCCGTTGCCGAAACCAGTCCCTCCTTTGCGGTCAGTGACGCTCAGATGCGCGCGCTGGGCATAGAGCTGGTGGCGTTGTCGCAGCAACCTGCCAGCGCAGGTAGCCGCTTCCCCGCACAGGTCATCCTGCCACCGTCGCAGGAGTTGGTGGTGAGCGCCCCGCTGGGCGGTCTCGTCAGTCAGATCTTGGTGCAGGAGCATCAGCAGGTCGCGGTCGGTACACCGCTGCTGGTGCTGACCAGCCCACAGCTCGGCGAGCTGCAGTTGGCACTGATCCAAGCGCAGAACCGTGTCGGTCTCGCCCGTACCACGGCCAGCCGTGAGCGGGCGTTGTTTAAAGACGGCATCATTGCCCAGCGCCGAGTGCTCGAAGCCGATAGCGCGCTACGTGATGCCGAAGCAGGGCTGGCACAGGCGCAGATGTCTCTGACCCTATCCGGGGTCAGTAGCAGCGCTCAGCGCCGCATGGCCAGCGGCCGTATCGGCAATACCCTGACCGTCACGGCCAGCGCAGCCGCCACCATCACCAGCCTCAACGTCAAACTCGGCCAGCGCGTCGCCACGGCAGACCCCCTACTGCAACTGGCCAAGCAGGGCGTGCTGTGGCTGGATGTCCAAGTGCCGAGTGGTGAGGCGGCCAGCTTTAGCGCCGGCCAACACCTGTCTATCGCGGGCGGTGCGAGTGCCACCGTGCTGAGCGTCAGTCCATTTACCGGTACGGGTCAGACCGTGCATGTGCGTGCCAAAGTCCATGCGAGCAATGGTCTACGGGTTGGTGAGTTTGTCCAAGTCGAGCGCCGCGCCGCCTCCAGCCGCACAGGCTGGGATATTCCGCTCGGTGCCATCGCCCGGCAAGGATCGCAAGTCGTGGTCTTTGTTCGAGATAAAGCCAGCTTTAACGCCATCCCGATCACCGTGCTGAGCAGTGCAGGCCAGCGCGCCAAGGTAGCGGGCGCGCTTAAAGCCGGTGACCGGATCGCGGCCAGCAGCGTCATCGCGCTGAAAGCCGCGTGGCAGGGCATTGGCGGCGCAGAGGAAGAATAAGCCATGATCACCCGACTGATCCAATTCGCGCTGGCGCAGCGCACCTTTATCCTGATCCTTGCCGCGCTGCTGTCTGGTGTGGGCTGGTATGCCTTTAAACAAATCCCGATTGATGCGTTTCCCGATGTGGCGAGTACGCAGGTCAAGATCATTTTGAAAGCCCCGGGCATGACCCCCGAGGAAGTCGAAAACCGCGTCGCCGTGCCGATTGAAACTGAAATGCTCGGCATCCCCAAACAAGAGATGCTGCGCACCACGGTCAAATACGGCATCGTCGACATTACCCTGACCTTTGTCGACGGCACCGATATCTACTGGGCGCGCCAGCAGGTGGCCGAGCGGTTAGCCGGTGTCATGTCCGAGCTGCCTGCTACGTTAGAGGGCGGCATGGCACCGATCACCACGCCACTCGGTGAGATGTTCCAGTTCACCGTAGATAACCCCAATATGAGCCTGATGGAGCGCAAATCGCTGCTCGATTGGGTCATCCGCCCTGCGCTGCGCACGGTACCCGGCGTGGCCGATGTCAATGTCTTGGGCGGCGTGTCGCGCAGCTATGAAGTCGTGCCTGATCCCGTGCGCATGGCGGCGGCAGGCATCACCATCGACGTGCTCAAAGCCAAGATTGAAGCTAATAATCGCAACGACGGCGCAGGCCGCCTCAGTGAGGGGGGCGAAGTGCTGCTGGTGCGTAGCGAGGGCAATATCACCAGCCTCGACGACCTGCGCGGTATCGTGATCAAGGTCGAGGGCGGCAGCCCCCTGCGGGTCAGCGACATTGCCGAAGTGCGTATCGGCGAGCTGAGCCGCAATGGCGTGGTGACCGAAAGCGGTAAGGCCGAGGCAGTCGAAGGGCTGGTTCTGGGTCTGGCAGGCGCCAATGCACGTCAGGTGGTCTCTGGCGTCGAGCAAAAGATCGCCGAGCTGGCACCCAGTCTGCCCAAAGGCACCAAACTGTCGGTGTTTTACAACCGTGCGGCGTTAGTCGATAAAGCCGTGACGACCGTGAGCACCTCGCTGGCCGAGGCCATCGTTTTGGTTTTGATCCTTCTGGGGATTTTCTTGGGCAATGTCCGTGCTGCCATCACCGTCGCGCTCATCCTGCCCCTCTCTGCGCTGGCGACCTTTATCCTCATGCGTCAGGTCGGCATGTCGGCCAATCTCATGAGCCTCGGGGGGCTGGCCATCGCCATCGGCATGCTGGTCGATGCCGCCGTGGTGGTGGTTGAAAACGTCGTCCAGCATCTGGCACACGACCCCTCCAAGGGCAAACTGCCCCGTCTGCATATCGTCTACCGCGCCGTGCGCGAGGTGGCTGCG
>JASLJP010000286.1 GCA_030152425.1 Aquirhabdus sp. | reverse complement strand
CTGGCCCCCAGCTGTCTAAGCTCGATCCCTCACTGTTTCATATCGATGGTAAAGTGTTGTCGCTGATGTTTAAAGCAACTGCACCCCTCGGTGCGGTGACCAGCTATATCGATCTGGTGCGCAATCTGGCCGACGACGAATATGTCAGTCGTTATATGACCATGAATGAGTGGTTTACCAATATGCCGGACTATCCAGGCGCGACGGTGCTGGAGATGATTCAAAAGCTGGGCATCGCCAACCGCATGAACCGGGGGCACTTTAACCTCGCGGGGCAAGAAGTAAGTTTTAAACGGATCAAAAGCGCCCTGCTGGCTTTTGCCGGTGACAACGATGCCATCACCAGCATTCCCTCAGCCAGTGCGGTCATGAGCGTGGTGGGGTCGTTGGACAAGACCTTTCAGGTGGTCCCCGGTGGGCATGCGGGGGTATTTACCGGTAGTCGCGCGGCGCATTCGACTTGGGTCATCGCTGCCGATTGGCTCTCGTTACGTTCAGCAGCAACCCCGGCCACTCAGGTCGCAGAGAGTGCGGTCGTGCACCCTGCAGAAGCGAGTAACGCATCGTGAATCAAGCCGATACCCTTTATGCCATGATCAATGCGCGCCACTCAGATGGACTGCTGGTGGCGCCTGCGCCCACTACTGCGCAGCTACATCATGCGATACAGGCCGCGCTGACCGCGCCTGACCACCATCGGCTTCAGCCGTGGCGTTTTCTGACCGTCCAAGGTGAAGCGCGGCATAAAATGGGTGAGGTACTGCGTGCTGCGCTGGTCGCACGGGGTGAAACGGATGAGATCGCCCTCAACAAAGTTCTGGGGTCGCCGCTGCGCGCACCGTTGATTTTGGTGTGTATTATCAAAGTTCAACAGCATCCCAAAGTACCTGAAGTCGAGCAAGTCTTAAGTATGGGCGCCGCGGTACAAAATATCTTGCTCATGCTGCAAGCCGAAGGGTTCAGCGGGATGTGGCGTACTGGTGCAGTCACCAACTCTCCCGTGGTCAAGACGGCATTTGGACTGGCTGAACAGGATATCATCGCAGGGTTTGTGTATATCGGCTCGCTGACACGTGAGATCGCGCCGAGGAAGGCTGCTCAGGTCGAAAATTTTTTACAAGACTGGCCATGACTTATAGGGCCAGCATGAAACAATAGTGCGGATTTATCTTTCAAATTCATTGGGCGCGCATGGCGCGAAAGTAGAAACAGGTTATGAGTGACATTGCGATAGAAAAACAGCCGAATGGCACAGCGAAAGCCGATGTGCCGGCGATGCGGGTGACGGTGTTGGGTGGGGGAAGCTTTGGTACAGCGATCGCCAATCTGGCATCGCGCAATGGCTGTGATACACGCATGTATATCCGCGATCCTGCGGTCGCCACTGAAATGCAAACCACGCGGCGCAACCAGCGTTACTTACCCGATTTTGTGATGGATGAGGCGCTATCATTCACCAATGATCTCGAATACGCGGTACGGGATCGTGATTTAATTCTCGTGGCGATCCCGAGTAGCAATTTTCGCTCGGTGCTGCGCCAGATCGCGCCGTTCATCAGCGGTCAGGCCGTGGTGTCGTTGACCAAAGGCATTGAGCCGGATAGTTTTTCGCTCATGAGTGAAATCATTCGCCAAGAGCTGCCGAACGTCGCCTATGGCGTGCTGTCCGGTCCCAACTTGGCCAAGGAACTGATGGCCGGCCTACCTGCCGGTACGGTGATCGCCAGCCCCAGTGAAGCAGTCCGTCATGCGGTCCATCAGGCTTTGGCCAGCGTGTTGTTTCGGGTATTTGCCAATACCGATGTACAGGGCGTAGAGCTGGGCGGTGCCCTGAAAAATATATATGCCGTTGCCATGGGCATGGGGGCTGCTTATCAGCTCGGTGAAAACACCCGCAGTATGTTGTTTACCCGTGCTTTGGCTGAGATGAGCCGCTTTGCGGTCAAGCTGGGGGCTAATCCGTTGACCTTTTTGGGGCTATCTGGTGTCGGTGATTTGATCGCCACCTGTAGCAGTCCGCTGAGCCGTAACTTCCAAGTGGGTTTGGCGCTGGGGCAAGGTAAAACCTTGGAGGAAGCGGTTGAGGCGCTGGGACAGACTGCCGAAGGCATCAATACCATCCGCCAGGTGCGCATGCAGGCACAGCAGCTAGACGTCTATATGCCGATCACGGGTGCGCTGTATGAGGTCATCTTTGAAGGCAAGCCGCCATTGGGCATTGCCTTGGCGTTGATGCAAACGGGACATCGCAGCGATGTAGAGTTTGTCTTACCCAATACCGAGCAGCATCCGAGCTAAGCTGGGTGATCAGCGACATGCACATTTAGCATAAATAAGGAAATAGTGGCAGTGATGCAACTGATTTTAATACGCCACGGCGAAGCGGGCCCCTATCAGGCAGATGATGCGTCGCGCAGGCTGACTGAACGAGGTGTGCAGCAGGCGCAGTGGACCTGTGATCAAATTTTGGCGCAATACTATCCGGATCTGCTTGTGGTTAGTCCCTATGTCCGCGCT
>JASLJP010000171.1 GCA_030152425.1 Aquirhabdus sp. | reverse complement strand
GGATACGACGTTTATAGTCCTTAAACGATTTATTGCTCATGGCAAGGATATCTTGCCTTTCAAACAGTGCGGAGCCATTTGTCGCTTGGTGCAAACGCATCAGGGTCAGGCCGACGGTGGTCTTGCCACTGCCCGACTCGCCGACCACACCCAGCGTCTTACCCTTGGCCAGCTTAAACGACACGTCGCTGACCGCTTTAAACTCTTTTTTGCCAAAGAAGCCTTCACGGCTATAGAAGCTTTTGCTCAGTCCCTGCACATCGAGAATGATCGGCTCATCACCGCTAAGGCCACGTGGGCGCTGTTTGTCGGCCAAGGCTAAATGCGCGGCGCTTTGATCCAGCGCTTCCTCGCAGGCATCGTTGATGAAGTCGCTGATCACCGGCAGACGCCATGGTCGGCTGTCGAGCGTGGGACGGCAGCGCAGCAGCGCTTTGGTATAGGCATCCTTTGGACTGTTGAGGATTTGGTCGGCTTCGCCGCTCTCGCGGATGATGCCGCTGCGCATCACCAAAATCTGATCAGCGATCTCACCGACCAGCGCCAAGTCATGACTGATAAACAACACCGACATCTGATGCTTGACGCGTAGCGCTTCGATCAGGTCGATGATCTGTTTTTGGATGGTCACATCGAGGGCGGTGGTCGGCTCATCAGCAATCAGCAGCTTTGGCTCGCAAGCGATGGCCATGGCGATCATCACGCGCTGCTGCTGGCCGCCAGAGAGCTGAAACGGATAGGCGTCGATATTGCTGGTTGGCGATGGGATGCCGACTTCTTCGAGCAGTGCGATGGCACGCGCGCGGGCTTGTTTTTTGGACATGCCCATATGCAGGCGCAGCACTTCGCCGATCTGGTAGCCGACGGTCAGCACCGGATTAAGCGACGACATCGGCTCCTGAAAGATCATGGCGATGTCTTTGCCGCACAGGCCGCGACGCGCATCGGCTGTCATCTGCATCACATCGCGTCCGGCAAACTCGATACGGCTGGCAGGCTCGATGCGTGCGCTATCACTCGGCAGCAAGCCCATGATGGCCAGCGATGTGACGGATTTACCACTGCCCGACTCGCCGACCAGCGCCACCGTGGTGTTATACGGGATCTCAAACGAGACGCCTTTGACCGCTTCTGTCCAGGTCTTGCCCTCGCCGCGAAAGCTGACGCGCAGGTCACTGACCTTGAGCAGCGGTGCGCCGGTCGCGCTTGCAGTGTCGTTGTTTAATGCACTCATACGGCTTCCTACTTCAATTTTGGATCGAGCGCATCGCGCAGGGCATCGGTAAACAAGGAGAACGCGGTGACCAAGATCGCCATCGCCACAGTCGCAGCCGTGAGCTGCCACCATTTGCCCAAGATCAATTCGTTTTGTGCTTCGTTAAGCATACTGCCCCACGACACCACGCCGACCGGCACGCCAAAGCCCAAGTAGCTGAGGATCACCTCGGCTTTGATAAAACCCACCACCATCAGCGACATCTGTACCAGCGACACATGGCTGACATTGGGGAAGATATGGCGGAACATCTTGCTCATATGACTGGCGCCGATGGCATCTGCCGCCAGCACATACTCGCGCGCTTTGTGTTTCATATACTCGGCGCGGATCAGGCGGTAGGTGCCCGTCCAGCCGGTGAGTCCCAAGATCAGGATGATGGCTATGATGCCTTTTTGCTGCAGCACCGCCGCGATGGCGAGGATCAGCAGCAGATAGGGAATCGAGGTAAAGATATTATAAAACCAGTTCAGCGCATCATCGACTCTGCCACCAAAGTAACCCGACACTGCACCTAAGATCGTGCCCAATAGCACCGCCACAAATGCACCGACCAGCCCGACGATGATCGAGGTTTCCGAGCCTTTGATGGTTTTTTGCAGGATATCATGACCCCATTTATCCCCGCCAAACGGCAAGGTCAGCTTGCGTGCGCCCTCATCGACGATGCCTTCTTTGGCCAGTTGGGCGTGGATGGCTGCCATATCACTTTCTAACGGGTCTTTGTAGCCATAGTCGTTGATCGGCTGAGCCACAGTCGGTGCGGCGCGCAGCTCACGCAGGATACTGCCGAGCGGGTCGACCGGATTTTCCGGTAGCGGTGGTTCAGGGATTTCGGCGATTTCCGGTGTCGTATCGGCCCCCATAAAGGTCGGCGGGGCAAACTTGACGCCGACTTCGTCGTTCCAGCCTTTGGCGATCAGGCCGCTAAACGACAGCACCAGCATGAGGAGATAAGCCACCACGATGGCCAGCGACACCATCGCTACGCGGTCGGCGCGCAGCCTGCGCCATGCCAACCGCCAAAGACCTGCGGAGGGCACATGATGGACGGCTTTGGCTGGGCTGGGCGGCTTTGCTGGGCTGGGGGAGATGGCGAGCGTATCAGTCATAGTGTCCCCCTTATTTGAGCTGTACGCGCGGATCGACCGCTTGGTACATCAGGTCGGCGAGCAGGTTAAAGATCATGGTTGCGGCGGCAACATAGACGGTGATGGCCTTGATCACCGGAAAGTCGCTGCGCTCCACCGCCAAAATCACCTCACGGCCGATGCCGGGGATGCCAAAGAACCGCTCGATCAAAAACGCGCCAATGAGTAGCGCCGGTAGGCTGGCCATCACGTCGGTAATGATCGGGATCGAGGCATTGCGCAGCACATGCACCCACAGGATACGCGGCTCGCCCACGCCTTTGGCACGCGCGGTGCGCACATAGTCCTGCCCGACTTCGTCGAGGACAAAGGTGCGATAGAGGCGTAAACCCGGCGCGATACTGACCACCAGCATGATGAGGATCGGTAAGGCGGAATAATGGACAAGATTGGTCCACAGATCATCGCCCCAGCCCTGTACCGGAAAGAGGTCGAGCTTGTACGCCAGCCAGTATTGAAAGACGATGATATAGACCAGAATACTGACCGACATGCCGATGGTACAGGCGATCATCACCGCACGGTCGGTGATCGAGCCACGCACAAAGGCCAGTGCCAACGCCAACGCAATCGCGATCAGGGTTTGCAGGATGGTCAGTGGGATCAGGATGGTCAGTGACGGCCCGAGGCGGGTCAGGATCACCTGCGAGACACTCTCGCCCGTGCTCCAACTGGCGCCAAAGTCAAAGGTCAGGATCTGTTTGATGAAGATCCATAGCTGCACATAGTACGGCTGGTCGATGCCGAGCTGGACGCGAATATTGGCGATCATCTCGGGGTTGGGCATCTTGCCGGCGAGGATATAGGCCGGATCGCCGCCCACCCAGTTAAACAAAAAGAACACCAACAGGATCACGCCAAGCATGGTCGGGATCATTTGCCACAAACGGCGCAGTATATAGGCGGTCATGCTATTTCTTTGCCTCCACATCCCCATTTATATAGATAGTCATCCACGCTCTGCCACTTCCACATACGCCGCAGGATATAGACCGTCATGCTATTTTCTTGCCTCCACATCCATGTACATCCACTCCGCCGTGATCACGGGATGTTTTTTAAAGCCTTTGACGCGAGGCTGCGCCAGCATATTACGGTAGCGCGCATAGCCGAGGCGTACCGGGGTATAGATTTCCAAGATCCGTGCCATCTTGTGATACAGCACATCGCGCTCTGCCCCTGCGGGCATCTGCTGCGACTGCAGGTACAGTGCATCAAACTCAGGAATGGTGATACAGCCATTGTTCATGCTGTGGATATTGCCGCTATAAAACAGCTGCATAAAATTATCGCCATCGGGATAGTCGGCAAACCACGGATTGGTGCGGGTCTGAATCTGGCACTGCTTTTCGGCCTTGAGTAAGTCGGGGAATGGCCGTACGTCGGACACCATCTTGATATGGATACGGTCGTAGGTCTTTTTCCACATCTCGGCTTGCGCTTGGGCATTGGAGCCTGCACGCACCGAATATTTGATCACTAACGGCTGACCATTCGGCTGGGTGCGCCAGCCGTCACTGCCCTTCTTATAGCCATAGCGATCCAGCAGCAGATTGGCCGCCGCAGGTTCGAAGCGGATGCTGTTCTTGTAGTTGGGATCATGACCGACCACACCCGGTGGGATCGGATACTCCAGCGCAATGGCGTCGTTGTTCCACACCACCTTGATCTCTTCCGCCACGTCATGCGCCATGGCGATGGCACGGCGCAGGGCGATCTTGTCTTTGGTCAGGCCGCCGAGCACCGGATCCTGCATGTTCCAGTAGTAGTCGGTCAGCTCGGGGTCGATCGAGCGTGACAGCTGCACGCCGCGCTTGGCCAGCTCAGGTTTGAGTTGGCCATTGTTCAGCGCCTGCGGCACCAGCGGACCTTCGAGCTGAAAGACATCGACTTCGTCATGTTGAAACGCCAGCCAGCGCGACTGATCTTCGACGATATCGCTGATCTCGATGCGGCCGATCTGCGGCATGCGTTTGCCCTTCATCTGCGCCACGATGGCGGCATCCTCGGGATCGCTGCCCGCTTTAAAGTCCCAGATAAAGCCGCGGAAGTTAGGGTTTGCCGTCAGCACGGTCTTGGAGCCGGGCACCCATGAGTTGAGCTGATACGGCCCCGTACCGACCGGATTCGCCATCGCGATCCCGCGACTGTCTTGGTATTTTTCGATGACCTCGCGCGCCACGGCGGACGACGGCGTATGCGCCAGAATCATGCCGAGGTTAAAGTCCGGTTTGGTCAGGTGTATGCGCAAGGTATAGCGGTCGAGCAGCTCAAAGCCGGCGATTTTTTGGTCGTAGTTAAATTTGCCGGTTTTCTTGGCCTCCGCCACCGCCTCGGCCATGCCGATGACTTTGCCATCCAGCATCCAGCCATTCGGCGAGTGTATCTTGGGGTCGAGCAGACGCTGGAAGGTATAGACATAGTCCGCCATGGTCAGCTCGCGCGGCTTGCCGCCAAAGGCCGGATCAGGCGTAAAATAGATGCCTTTTTTCAGGCGGATGGTATAAGTTTTGCCGTCATCGGTGACGATGGGCAGCGCCTCGGCCGTGCGCGGTACCAGCGTCGCCGGCCGCGCCAGATAGTCATAGGTGTACAGCGACTCAAAGATGGCATAGATCACATGCGAGGAGTAAAGATCGTCGATCGCTACCGGATCATAGCCGGTCTCCGGTGCGACAAAGACATAGCGCAGCACTTTGTGTGGGTCGGCGGGCGAGGTA
>JASLJP010000155.1 GCA_030152425.1 Aquirhabdus sp. | reverse complement strand
TCTGCGTACCGATCTGCTCGATAACACCCTGACCATCAATGCCGATATCTTCCAGAGCAACATCAAGAACTTCCAGCAAACGGTGTCTTATCTGGATCCGGTGCTGACCGCCATCAACAATGCCCCGACCTATAGCAGCGGCCCGGGCAACGTCGGCGGCGTACGTATCCGTGGTCTGGAGGTCGATGCATCGTATACCGGCATCAAGAACCTATCCCTGCGCTTCGCCGGTGCGTATAACGACGCGGTCTATACCCGATTCCCCAACTCAGGCCTGGCCTCCGAGCTCGATCCGGCGCTGTATCCGAGCGGATTTTATGACATCTCCGGTCGTACGCTGGCCAATGCGCCGAAGCTGACCGGTACACTGGGTGCGGACTATACCTTGCCGCTGGTCAACAGCAACAAAGTGTTCCACGCCGCGGCCAACTGGCGCTATACCAGCCGCTATAACGTCGATGCCAACGCCTCGCAGTATGGCTGGGTCGGCGGCTATGGCATCCTCGATCTGAACGTCGGCATCGGCCGTGCCGATGGTAAATACAGCACCAGCCTGATCATCAAAAACGCCACCGACAAAAGCTACCACAACGCCGGTTGGATCACCTATAACACCAACCCACCGCGTTGGTTTGGCATCAACGTGACGGGTAAATACTAAGCCTAAACAGCAAACAAAAACCCCGCTTAACGAAGCGGGGTTTTTTATGGTCTGTGGTTTAAGCCAGCCGCTTAGAACTTATAGTTCAGCGACAGGCGGATCTCGCGCGGCTCACCCGGATGCACGGTCACACCATCCGGCACTTCCGGACCGGTCGGGGTGGCACGATAGCCCTGTGCGTAGGCGATGTCATAGTATTTGCGGTTAAACAGATTCAAGGCATCGACGGTCACGGTGGCTTTTGGGGACACTTCATACTGCACGCGCAGGTTGGTCACGATGGCCGATGGTGCTTTTTGCGAGCCGTCTTGGGTCAGCGGATAGCCGCCGATATAGCGGGTTTCCAGACTGGCTGACCATGGACCCCGGTTACGCAGGGTGGCGCGCAGCAGCGCCACTTTGCTGGCCGCATTGGGGATCAGATTGCCCACATCGCCATTGGCGTTTTTGTCGGCATAGCGGGCATGAGTCCAGGCAAAATCGGCATCAAACAGCAGCCACGGTTTGGCGACCCAATGGTTATTCCACTCCACGCCATAGCGGCGACTGGCGCCATTGGCCTCGGAGCTACCGATACTGGAGTCGGCGGTATAGGTCAGCTCGGACTGACTGTTCAGACTCCAGAGTGCTAGCGAGCTTTGCAGACCGGGGAGGATCTCGGTGCGCAGACCGACTTCCTGACCGATGCTGCCGACCAGTGCCGGTACGGCATCAGACGGACTACCGGTGGTGACGTCGACTTTGTCGATCACGCCGCGTGCATCGTTACTGTGAAAGCCACGGCCATAGTTGTAGAACACTTCGGTCTTTTGCCATGGGCCAAAGATCAGCGACAGTTTAGGCGACAGCTTGTGGGCACTGGCCGCACCGGTATTCAGCGGTTGGGTATAGGAGGTGACATTCATCTGGATCGCATCACCGCGCACGCCGACCTTGGTCTTAAACCAGTCGGTCCATGTGGTGCTTTGGTCGAGATAGACCCCAGCCAATGTCTCGCGGATAAAATCATGGCGTTTGACTTCAAACGGCTCGCGCGCCTCGGAGTCGGAGAGACCGACATTGTTACGGTCATGACGCACCTGCGCGCCGATTTCGGTGGTGGATTTAAAGCCCAAGAGATCGTAGTTCCAGCCTTGCGCCAGCGCGCCGCCAAATAAATTGCGCTGCTCATGCTGCTCAAACTGATCACCGGTCAGGGGGCGCAGTTCAAAGAAGGTAAAGTTGGAGATCAGTTGCAGTTGATAGCGTTCGGCATAGGCCGATGCTTTCTTATAGCCATTGGCATCGCTCTCATGCCACTCACCGGTCAGGATCGCACGGCTCGAGTTGCCGCCATCGGTCGGATCATAGGAGGAGAAGCGGCCGATCTGACCGGCGTTGACCAGATTGAGCGGGATCGGGTTGGCCGAGTTCCAGTGGGCGTTATAGCCAAAGCCACTGACCGACCAGCCCTTTTGTGCATCGCCGTCAGAGAGGCGCACCACACCGTTGACCTTATGGAATTTTTCTGGCGTTTCCCATGGGCCATTGTTCTGCAGCAGCTCCAAACCGCCGAGCAGAGTCGGGCCATCGCTGCCCAATGTCTTGGAGCCGGCCAGCACCAAACGGCGGTATTTTTCATCTCCAAGCGTGATGTCGGCGATACTCTGATCGAGGTGGGTGCGGTAGACGATATTGGCCGAGCCGGCGGAGGAGAAGTCACCTGTCTCCGGGAAATACGGCCCCTTACGGTAGGTGATGCGCTGCACGAGCTCGGGAATCAAAAAGTTCAGATCGGTATAGCCTTGACCATGCGCATGGCTGGGCATATTGACCGGTACGCCCTCGATACTGGTGGCAAAGTCGGTGCCATGGTCGAGGTTATAGCCTCGCAGGAAGTACTGGCTGGCTTTGCCGTCGCCGGAGTGCTGGGTCACGACCAGACCGGGCACGTTTTCCAGCACTTGGGTCGGGCGCAGCAGGGCGATATCTTTGAGCAGACTGCCGTTGATCGTGCCTTGCGATGCGGCATCGGAGCTGCCTAGACCATTGACATAGTGTTGCCCGGTCACCGTGACGACATTACTGCTATCCGCGATGCTGATTTCGCCGGTGCTGGCGCTGTGGGTGTCCCCCGCTGCCCAAGCGGAGGTGGTGATTGCGGCAAGTGCCAAGGTCAAACTGGACAGTTTAAAAAGTGTGGATCGCATAACGTGCTCTACATAAAGTGTTTAATAAAGCTGAATCTCGGCCAAGGCAAAGGCTGCCGCCGGTTGTTCAGCATATTTATGAACTCGGATGTAAAACAGAAAGGATTGAAAGCAATGTTACTGTTTTTATGCGGGTTTTTTACGAGCGGTTGCCGATAGGCAGACCGCCAAAGATCATGAGGAGGGGGACGCCGCGCCGAGGTGGAGGGCGTCCGTCTCGCCACGATTACGACAGTTTGTTTTGGATCTTTTCCAGACCGGCGATGGCACAGGCCTCGTCTTTTTCGCTGCCGCGCGCGCCGCCTACACCGATCGCGCCGATCACATCATTGCCGACCTTGATCAGTACAGCCCCGGCACGGGCGTTGTAGCTGGGGTTGGCCGCCAGTTTTTCGGCCAGCGCGGTATCGGTTTTGGCTTGCTCGCCGATTTTGGACGACGCGGCGTTAAACGCCAGGGCGGTGATGGCTTTGTTGGTGCTGGATTGGACGCCACGTGGCGATGCACCGTCGGCCGCGAGCAGCACTTTGAGCGCCGAGCCGGAATCCAGCACGCTGACCGAAATCTTTTGATCCAAACCTTTGCAGGTCTCGATGGCCTGTTGTGCAGCGATGACGGCCAAGGCCAAGGCTGGGCCGCGTGCTGCAGGTACGGGCGCTGGGGCTGCTGCAGGGGCGACAGGCGCTGCCGGTGCAGCGACTTCTGCGGCGGTGCAGGCGACGGCCAGCGGCAGTAGT
>JASLJP010000132.1 GCA_030152425.1 Aquirhabdus sp. | reverse complement strand
TAAATTTGTAATATGGCGTTTAGGGGTGCGATTGAGCATTCGTCATTTAACGGGGATAAGGACTTTTCATGAAAAAAAACATATGTGCGGTGTTGGCAGCAGCCACAGCGCTATTTGCAGCGACGGATGCCAGCGCATGGTCGCAAGAAGTACACCGCCGCATTGCGATCGACGCGGTGAATTATATGAAGGCGAACCCTTCGACCACCAATTACGCGAAGTTGCTCGCGGGTGCGACGCGTGCGGGCTACACCATTGATCAATTTGCTACGGTGCTGGGTCAAGGTGCGTATGATGTGGATGATTTTGCCGATACCTATATCTGTGGTGCGTCGACAGGGAGTTGTCAGTTAGCGCCGGTTTGGGGGGCTGCGTCTGGTATCGTTAAATATACGTCGTATTGGCATTTCCAAAACCAGACTCAAGGCCCTGATGTTCATGGCAATGATTTTGGTGGCTATAACTACAACAAGCTGACCGTCTGGGGTGATATCGACAATATGGCGGCGTCCTGGCTGTATGGCGACTATCTGGATGATGGCAAAGGCAATCTGAAAGGCTGGTTTGGCGATAGCTCGAAATACAATGCCTATGATCTGACCGAGGCGCACTATCGTTTGGGCGGCTATTCGACGCGCAATATGTATGCGGACTTTGAAACCATGCCGTTTCAACCGATTGATAACTTAGGTCAGTACTGGTTCCAGCAGTTCCTCACTTCGCCCTCGGTGCAATCGCTGGGCTTTGTGATGCACACCACCGATCTGTTGCAGCCGCATCATGTGTGGACGACTTCGGCATTAAACCATTCGGGCTGGGAAACCTGGGTTGAAGATCACTATGATTCCTTGGCGCTGAATAATGGTGCTAAAGTGACTGCAGCACTCAATGACCTGACCCCGCTGGCTGCGACTGCAACGGATATTCGTCCTTTGCTGACGCAGGGCGGCACGATCGCCTATACCCAAGGCGGGATCGTGTTGTCGAGCACGGATGATGCGGATCGGACCAATGTGGCCAACATCATGGTGCCGCATTCCATCGCCATGGTGGTGCGCGTACTGAACCGCGCGGCGGAACGTTTCTAAGTTCACGCGATGATCTCTCCATAGCCCGCATGGATGGTGCATCCCTGCGGTCATGGGTTAAAAAACGTCACGGCTATGGTGGCGTTTTTTTTAAGGCGCAATTATTTCAATATGTACAGGATGTCCAGAGATCGGCTTATGCAATTTTCTATGCAAAAACAACAGATAAAAGGCTTTATTAAACACAGTGCATCCCGTGTGCTGATGGCGATCGCCATAGGATCAGGCAGTGCCCATGCGGTGGTCAGTTATGACTTAAAAACGGTAGGGGTGGCTGCGACATTGGACGGCCAGTCGATTAGCCAGCCGCTGTTGGATCGTTTTGTGCAGATCTCGAAAAAAACAGATCCTAAAGCCACGCCTACCCAAGTCTTGCAGCGCATCATTGATGATCGTTTGCTGGCTGCCTATGCGCGGACTCAGTTTCAAGCGGATGATCTGATCAAAGACAGCAAGGTGGCGTTTAGCCCGGAGGTGCAAATCCAGCAGGCGTTGGCCGCCAATATCGTGGCTGCCTTTGGCGTGGATATGGTGGCGGAGGCTAAAAAACGCACGGGGTCAGACAAACCGAACTATGGTCAAACCGCCAGTCATGTGATGACGGATCAGGATTGGACCAAGCTGCTGGCGGATCAACCCAATGTCATGCTGGATTATCGTTTGATGCCGGCGGGGCGCAAGTTTGCCGAGCAGGTGGTGCTGCGTCGCTACCGCTTTGATGCCCAGAGCCAGGGGGTGATCACGCTGGCCGAGGTCTACGATAGCCAGAATGTGCAGGGCAAGCTGCAGATTCATCAAAAAGACAAAGAGTTCACCGATCAGCAGGCGCAGCTGTTATTGGAGCGGCGCTATGCCATGTTGTGGCTGGAGCGTAGTTCAGGGTTGACGGCGGCTGAGGTGGCTGCTTTTAAGCAAGTCATTGTCGACCGGCTGCAGACGCAAGGCTATCTAGAGCATATCGGCGTGGCGGCAGAGATGCATGAGGATGGCTATTATCTAAAGAAAATCGCCGGACGCGTGACCCCAGAAGAAATCAAAGCGTTCTATGAGCGTCATCTGGATATGTTTGTGCGGGTGGATCGGGTGAAGGCGCGCCATATCCGCACCAAGGATGAAGCGACTGCGCGCGAGGCGGCGGCTCAGCTCAAAGCGGGTAAGCCGTTTGCTGAGGTGGCCAAGCAGTATTCGGTGGCTGATGATCGTGACCAAGGCGGGGATCTGGGCTGGGTGGTGCATCCGGAGACCGGCTCGAATTGGTTGCAAAGCCTGCTGTTTTTCCAGCCGGTGGATAAAGTGTCGAATCCGTTCCGCATGCCGGGCAAGGTGGGTGGCGCGGTGGATTGGGAGATCGTGCTGGTGGAGCAAAAGGAAATCAGCCATCAGCCGGTGACGAGCGAGTCGGTGCGCTATGTGGCGTCGCAGGCCATCGCCAAGCAAAAAGTGATGCAGGAGTATGCGGATGCGCGGGCGCGCGTCTGGCATGAGGCGAATATCCATATCCGCCCTGATCTGGTGTTGAGCATGCAGTTTCCGCAGGATGGTGACCATTGAAGCACTTACTCTGGGTGGCCTTAGCGGGATTGGCGCTGCTGGTGATCGGCCTGCTGCTGTGGCTCAAGCCGAAAGCCGCGCTGCCGGTCGCCGCGGTAGCACCGCCCGCCGTACAGCCCGTGCCGGTCTCGGCGCCGCTGGCGACGGTGAGTCAGCCGCTGATGCCGTATAATTTTGGGGTGGCGCAAAGCGACTCTGCGCTATTGCCGATGCCTGACCCGACGCTGTTTCCGCCGGTGGATGCGGCGCAGGCGATGGCCGAGACGCGTGAGCATGGTGATCCGCGCATGCCGCCGCTGGATAGCGGCGATAGTCGAGAAATGCCGTCAGCGGCGGAGCTGGCGGATCCGAAAGCCTATGCGCAGTATGAGGCGCGGCAGAATGGCAAGGTGTATAAGGCCTATGTGGACTCTGCGGATAAAGAAATCCCTGCGCTGCAGTCGGATATCATGCGGGCAAAAAAAGAAGGCATCCCGCCTGAGCAGATCAAAGTCGTCGAGGAAAAGGTGCGCCGCATACAGGAAATGCGCGATCAACTAAAAGCCAAGCATCCGGAGCTGTACCCGTAGGGGGGGGGCGGATGGGTATAAAAAAGGGTGGCTTGATGGCCACCCTTTTTTTTGTTTTACACGCTGCGTTAGGCGGCCATATACAGGGTGTAGAGGCTGTTTTCTTCGCGCTCGATGCGCTGGGTGAGGGCATCGCCGATCTGGGCGTATTCTTCGAGGAAGGAGTCTTTGTTGGCTTTGGTGATGACGGTGAACTGCCATTTGCGCACGAAGCCGACGACGGCGCGGGCGATGCTGCTCATTTCACGGCGGAAGCTTTTCATAAGCTCCAGCTCGGCGGTGTGGCCGCTGAGGTTTTGTTCGAGGTAGCAGTAGAAGCGCAGGTTTTCGGTCAGCAGGTGGACGTCGAGTTTGGTTTTAAAGCTGGTGAGGGCTTCGGGGATGGCGTCGTAGTGACCGCTGGCCATGATGTGGGCGATTTCGCTGTAGAGCTCGATCAGGTCGCTGTGGTCATCTTTGAGCGCGTCGATGAGGGTGGGCGAGTAGCTGATGCCGTTAGACGCGCTATCCGAGGCGATGGGCATCACGGGCGCGCTGGTGTGCAGCGCTGCGGCTTGGTGCTCGGAGGCATTGCTATAGGCGGTGTAGGCGCTCACGGCGTCGTCATTGATGGCGGCTGCTGGTGTCGCGCTGCGGTCTACAGGGGGGTGATCCACACTGTCGTTGATTGTATTGTCGTTATGTGGGGTGGTGTTTTTTTGTTTTCCGCCGAACCAGCGGTTAATCCATTCACGTAGCATTATTCCATTCCTTGGATGTTTTTAGAGAAAGTTAGACTATATAAATAGTTAGCGCGTTAATATGCCGTTAATCCGCTGTACGAATACGTTCGTCGCACTTTGCGCGGTGAGTAGTAAAGACAGGTAAGTTGTGACGTAGTTCACTGTAAGCGAATGGCGTATGGCTGGCGGACGCTGCGGGCATGCTCAATCTTGTGATTCAGGAGATAATCGCAGGTCGTGTGCAGAATAAAGGCAGATGGGCGCTGGATATTGGGTTAATCACGGCTGATTTGATATTAATGATTAATTGCTACGATACGGTATCGCCATAGGGGGTAAACATCGCTAATATGGTCGAATTGTATGGATATTTTGATACCCCTAAATAAATGGAGTGGACCGATGTTTAAGATTTTGATGCCGGTAATGATACTGCTGCTGTCCAGCATGGCGCATGGTGCGACGCGTGATGAGATGCTGAATAAGCTGTATCAACTGCAGGGCTATCCTGAAGCCTATGCGTATCAAAATGAGTTGGTGCGTGCAGAGACGGCAAGGAGCTTGGAGCAGGCATTGCCGATGCTGGAGACCGTCTATGTCCTTAAAGCGGATGATAAAAAGAAAATCGAAGAGATTAATCAGCGCTATGTGACGACGATGGGCAATGTGGATACCGCTGAAAACAATCAAGCATTTTGGCGCGAAAATTATGGCCCAAATTTTACCGATGCGGAGCTGGCGGAATTGATCAGGGTGGCGGAGACGCCACTGGATCGCAAAGCGCGGGCGATCGATCTGGATGTGAACAAGAAAGGTACGCAGCGCTTTTTGGAGCTCAACCGCACGGCCAAGCAAGCGGCAACGCAGGAGTATTCCACGGCGTTAGGGGCAATACTGGCGCAGTGCGCGTGCAAGATAGACAATGCGCCTGCCGGCAAGCGCATAAAGGCTAAGAAGTAGGCTGATCCGAGTCTGAGGGGCAGCCATTTGCTGTCATAATCCATCCCGCGTCGGTCAGGGTATCGATGCGGGATTTTTTATGGCATCTATGCGGTGACCATGCGATACAAGCCAAAGTAAAAACAGGAAAGCAGATGCAAAGTGTAAGTGGGTGGCTGTGGGCGGTGATGATCATCGCGGGGGTGATCGAGGGGTATTTCGTCCGTGATATTTTTATGGCGGTCAGTCGCTGGCTGCGGCGAACGTACCCGCGGCTGATGCAGAGCGTATGGATGATCCCGCTGACTTGGCTGCAGTGCGGCGTGCTGATCGGTGGGCTGCTGTTTTGGACGCTGCTGCTGCGGCCGTATGTGGCGGCGATGGACTGGCGGGCGCTGCATTCGGTGTTTATGCTGGCGTTTTTCGTGGGCTTGATCGTCAGTGTGCTGCGGCGCAAAGGGGTGAAGTGGGATTGAGACGGATACTACGACATCCCGCCCTTTGGGCAGGTTTAGCGCTATTCATGAGATTGAAACGGGGTTGAGATCCCCTAAAAAAAGCCACCCCGTCGCAACGTGGGTGGCTTTTTTTCGGCGTTGATCCGCTGCGGTTGAGCGGGTCAGGCGGGTTCGGTGGCTGCCATCTGGCTGCGCAGTTGCTGGATCAGGTAGGGCATCTCGGAGATGCCGGCGCTGCTGTAGGGGCTGTCCATCTGGCCTTGGTCGGCGACGAACTGCAGGCGGCGCGACTCGATGGCGGTGCGGGTTTTGATGGCGTCTTGCAGCGGCTGAACCAGATTGGCGAGGCAGGTTTGCAAGTCGGTCAGGCGGTTACGCATGATGCGGTTGCTTTCTTCAAACTGGGTTTGATTGGCCTGAAAGCTGAGCAGCTCGGCGCGATGGGCATGGACGCGGTCGCTTTGGCGCATCAGGGCGTTTTCAAGACTGGCGATGGCACGCAGGGTCTGGATGCGGTCGCGGTCTTCCCCCGCGCGCAGTGCTTTGAGGAGCTGTTCGGTATCGGCCTGCTCCTGCACGGCGTCGTCAATGCGCTGGGTGCGTGCGTTGATCTGTTCCTGCTGGGTGTTGTAGTGTTTTTCCATCTCCAGCAGTTGGTCGATGAGCTGTTTTTCTTCGCCTTGCAGTTTTTTGATGCTGGCGTCGTAGCGGCGCAGGTAGCTGATTTCGATCTCATTGACCTGCTGCAGGCCGGCGTCGATCTGTTGTTCGATGAAGGCGCGTTGTTGCTCGCGTTGTGCACGCAGGGCTTGGTCTGAGGCCAGACGCTGAAAGTAGGATTGCTCGGCCTGCGCAGATTTGAGCTGCTCGGCGGCGAGGGCTTGTTGCCGTTCAAACTCGGCTTGCTTGAGGGCCTGTTGCTGGGTGAATTCTGCGTGTTTCTCGGCTTGCGCGAGGTCGAATTCGGCTTTAAGGCGGGCGGCTTCGCTGTCGGCGGCGGCGCTGCGGATACGCGCTTCGGCTTGGGCGATCTCTTGTCGCTGGCCGTTGAGTTTGATCAGCAGGCGTTCAAACTCTTCGGGCAGGGCGTCGT
>JASLJP010000071.1 GCA_030152425.1 Aquirhabdus sp. | reverse complement strand
GTGGCTATGCCGGACTCTCCATGACCCGTCTGATCGACCAGATCCAGCCTCAAGCCCCCCTCCCCACGATCCTCGCGGTTGCTCAGCAGTTGGATCGCATCCTGTCCCACCAGCACAATACCCCGTCGGCCAAGTAAGGCTACTTACGCCCTAATTTGACAAGTTAGCTGCAAAAACCAAGGAACTGAGCGGTTTTAAACGCAAAATTTAAGCAGGCGAACCCCGTAGTCATGCGCAAATCATGCACTGGCGCGCAGTATCTGTTATCTTTTATGCCGAAATTGATTTATGATTTTGAGCCTAGGTGTGGCGCTGCCAGACGCAGCGATACGGATGCTACAGCACACCGCGCGCTGAATAATATTGATGACGGAACGCATCAAAATAAACCACTTTAACGAATCGAAGCTTTAAGTGAGTCCATGTCCGTGAATACTAATCCATCCCTGCCCCAAGCCATTTCGGACCTCGTCCCGACGGCGCAAAAAGCCTATGTCGCGCTGATGATCGACGTGATCGCCCGCGCATTGGTTTCTACCAGTAGAGTCGACGCCGAAGTTAAAAATGAACTGTCAGAGCTCCCTGCTGGATTTATCATCCAGATGATGGTGCTGCCCCGCGGTGCGAGCTTCTATGTCCAAGTCCAGGCTGACAAAACCCTTAAGCGCTTGGCCAGCATTGATGGCAAGCCCGATCTGTCGGTCAAATTCAAGCATGTCAATCATGCCTTTTTGGTGTTCTCATTCCAAGAAAGCACGCCGCGCGCCTTTGCCAATGACCGGATCATCGTCGATGGCGATGTCAGCGTCGCCATCCGCTTTGTGCGTATCCTTAACAAAGTCGAAGCCCTGATCCTGCCACGCCTGATTGCCGACTTTGCCGTGAAGCGCTACCCGGCCGAACTGGGTCTGGGCGAAAAAGCCAAGAAAGCCGCGCAAATCTATCTGGGTGTCGTGTCCACCTATGCGGATCTATTACCCAAAGCAGCACAACTGCTCACATCCCTCTCTAATTCTACTCATACAGCAAAACGGAGCTAAGCATGTCTAAGTCATATTATGAGTTTTTCTGTCCGGTTAAAGTCATCGCCGGCCATATGGCATTGGAACACATTCCGTTTGAATTGGCAGCTTTGGGTGCTAAACGCGCAATGATCATCACCGACAAAGGCGTGCGCAGCAACAACCTGCTGGTACCGCTGGAAGCCACCTTTGTCGATACCGACAGCGTTGTGGCAGTGATTTTTGATGAAGTGCCCCCAGACAGCAGCCTGCAAACTGTACGTCGCGCCGCAGAGCTGTACCGCGAACACAACTGCGATGCGATCATCGCCGTCGGCGGGGGGTCAGTTATCGACACCAGCAAAGGCGTCAACATCCTCGTCAGTGAAGGCGGTGATGACCTGATGAAATACTCCGGCGCGCATAACCTGCCGAAGCCACTAAAACCGTTCTTTGTCGTCCCGACGACCTCGGGTACTGGCTCAGAAGTCACCATGGTTGCCGTGGTATCGGATACCGAAAAAAACATCAAGATGCCGTTTACCTCCTACCATCTGATGCCCAATGCCGCCGTACTCGACTCACGCATGACACTGACCTTGCCCCCGCATATCACCGCGATGACCGCGATGGATGCGTTGACCCACGCTGTCGAAGCCTACACCTGCATGGGTCACAATCCGATCAGCGATGCCTATGCGACCGCCGCGATCAAAAAAGTCAGCGCCAATCTGGTCGCCGTACTCGACAATCCTAAAGATCCAAATGGTCGTCTGGAATTGGCGCAAGCCTCCACCATGGCTGGTATCGCATTTTCCAACTCGATGGTCGGTCTCGTCCACTCGATCGGTCATGCCACTGGCGCAGTCTCCCATGTGCCACACGGTCTGGCCATGAGCCTGTATCTGCCCTATGTGCTGGAATACAACCTCGGCATCAACGAAGAGCGTACCGGTGACTTACTGCTGTATCTCGCCGGCGCCGACGTCTATGCCGCAACACCAGCCAAAGAGCGCGGCCTCAAAGCCATCGCCTATATCCGCAACCTGCGCGACACTCTGTACGACCGCACAAAACTGCCCCGCACCCTGTCGGAAACCGGCAAAGTCACGCGTGAACAACTTGGCGACATCGCCAAGAAAGCACTGGACGACGGCTCGATCATCTACAACCCGAAAGAAGCCAGCTTGAAAGACATCAAGGCGATTTTGGAGAAGGCGTGGGCGTAATTAGCCTGTGTCGATCTAAAGTTAAAAAGGATGCCTAGGCATCCTTTTTTTTTGCGATACTCAAGCAAACCCCTGCTGCCGCCACGCCTCATAGACCATTACCGCCGCAGAGTTGGACAGATTCAAACTACGAGAATCCGGCTGCATCGGCAGACGCAGCCAGTGCTCGGTGGGGAACATCTCACGCACATTTAACGGCAAGCCTTGAGTCTCGGCACCAAACAAAAACGCCACGGGGCGATCCAAATCGGTTTCAAACGGTGAGGCTGTGCCTTTGGTCGTCAGTGGGAAAATCGCTGAAACGCCTTGCTCGCGCACATGAGCCAGACACTCATCCAGTGTCGCCCAGACTTTTAGCCGCGCCCACTCATGGTAGTCCAGCCCTGCCCGACGCAGTTGCTTGTCTTCAAGCGCAAACCCCAGTGGCTCGATCAGGTGCAGGTGCGCGCCGGTATTGGCACACAGGCGGATGATGTTGCCGGTGTTACCGGGGATTTCGGGTTGGTGCAGGATGATATGGATCATGGGCGCGCTGCTTTTTTAAAAAATTGCTGGAATTAAAAAGGGTGACCACTCGCAAGCAATCACC
>JASLJP010000269.1 GCA_030152425.1 Aquirhabdus sp. | reverse complement strand
TGGGCGGCTGTCAGTGTATGCAGCTTGCCCCAGTGCGGCCGACCTTGATAGCGGCTAAAGATTGGCTCAACGAGTTTGAAAATCTCGCGACAATCCTGTTTATGATACTGATGGATCGAGATCGACGCCGAGTCACGCTGATAAAAGGGGCTGAGCCAAATGTCGTCAGCTTTGACATAGCGATATTCCAACGGAAAAAAAACCGGTGCCTTATGCGCGCGCAGCGTCGCGAGAACCTCGGCAAGGCATTCCAAGCCACGTTCGGCGGGCACTTGGTACTCCATTTCATTAAACCGGGTGGTGCGCGGACTGGGAAAAATCGTGCTGGCGTGACCGACGCGTACGGTCGGTTTAATGAAGAAGCCCAGCAGCTTCTGCACATGCGGGTTGAGCCACGGCGCAGTTCGGGCAACTTCGGAGAATAGCGTGAGCAACGCATCATCCGATGGCCAAGGTTTGGGCAGGGTGAGATCCTCTTCTTGGGTCGGATCGAG
This sequence comes from Aquirhabdus sp., assembly GCA_030152425.1. Taxonomy (GTDB): domain Bacteria; phylum Pseudomonadota; class Gammaproteobacteria; order Pseudomonadales; family Moraxellaceae; genus Aquirhabdus. The sequence continues at coordinate 10,987 of JASLJP010000269.1, read as the reverse complement.
TGACTTGACGATGGCCTCCTCAGCATAGACAAACGCCATACACTCGATATGGCGGTGCTGCGTCTTCCACTGATCCATGTGACTGAAAATCTCGGTCAGGGGGCGTAGCGACACCTGCTCTTTGAGGCGGTAGCTGGGCATATTTTGCATGGTGATCTCGGTGAGTGCACCAAAGCTCCCCAGTGCGACGCGTCCGGCATTAAAAATCTCCGCGTTGTTCGTGCGGTCACATGCCAGTGTCTCACCCGATGCGGTAATCAGTTTAAAACCCTCGACAAAGCCCGATAGACAAGTGAGGTCTACGCCCGTGCCGTGGGTGCCCGTTGCAACTGCTCCAGCGAGGCTCTGCTCATCAATGTCTCCTTGGTTTTGCAGCGCTTGATTGATTGGCGTCAGCAGCGGTGCTAAATGCTTGAGTCGTGTACCCGCGTGTAGCGTGCATTGATGAGTCTCTGCATCGTGATGGATAAGACCTGAAAGTCGGTCAAGTGAGATTAACGTATCATCGGTAGCAACCAGCGGACTAAACGAATGCCCTGCGCCGACGATGCGGCATTTATCCGACTGATGGATGAGTTTGCTGAGTTGGGCTGTGTCTGTCGGCTCGGCATAGACTTGCGGATTTGAGCGCTGGAGGCCAGACCAGTTTTGCCATGATCTCGCAGAAGTTGCTGAGTTGTTGCTATGATTCGTCATCGCGGGCTGAGTTCCATTCGGGGCTAGTGCATCATGCGCTAAGCTACATCCCTGATTACAAGGGATACGCAAATGTAGAGTGGAAAGCGCCGCAGTGCAACCTCTACTTGCTTGCTCATATCCACGGATGGCGTAGAACAATAAGGAAGGAAAAATACCGATGTATCACGCAGGTTGGGGCAAGCAGGAAATCGAGATCCAGCCGCAAGGCTATGCCATGTTTGGCTATGGCCAATGGCATCATCGCGCCTATGATCGTCGTACACCGTTATATGCACGCGCACTGTATGTGGCAGATGCCTCAGGCCAAGCGATCATCTTTTGCTGTCTGGATATGGGCTGCGTAACTGGCGCGATGCGGATCGGCGTTTGTGATGCCCTTCTAGAGCTTTGGGGGCAAAGTTTTAACGAGTCCGCCCTGATCTTGACTGCCACCCATACCCACTCCGGCCCTGGCGGCTGCTCGTTTGAAGCACTATACAACCTGCCCACGCCTGGCTTTGTGCCCGCCCATGTCGCAGCGGTGGTGAGCGCCTGTGTCAGTGCCATTCTGACTGCACAGCAAACCGCTGCGCCAACAGCCCTGATGCTGGGTCATGGCCACTTTGGCGAGGAAACCCCAGTCGCGTGGAACCGCTCACTACCTGCTTACAACCGCAATCCGGATGTGGTTAAGCGTACGCCAGCCGAAACGCATCTGGCCTTAGATCGGGCGATGGCTGTGCTGAGTTTGCAACGTACGGGTGAGGTGCAGGCGTTGCTGTCGTTGTTTGGCGTCCATGCAACCTGTCTGGGTAATGACTTGCACAGCCACGACGGCGATAACAAAGGCTATGCCGCTGCACATGCTGAACAATGCCTCGCCGAGGCTGGAGTCGCCCATCCGGTCGCCATCTTTGCCCAAGCTACCGCAGGGGATGTGTCGCCGCACTATCATGGCAAAGGCGATGTCGCTCGGCGTAAGCTGCTCAAAGGCGATGCAGAAGTAGCCTATGCCGTACAGAATGGCCTATACCAGAGCATATGCGCTCAGGCAGCGCTAACGAGCGATGAAAATGTAGTGGTGGAGGGAGAGATCGATGCGATTTTGCGCTATATCGACTTTAGCGCGATCCATGCAGCAGCGGAATTTACCGGTGGCGATATCGATGCGTGGACAAGTGACCCGTGTCACGGCACTGCTTTCTTTCAAGGTACGCCTGTCGATGGGCCGGGTGCATCTGGGGTGTTGATCACCCCCATCGCCAAGCTTGCAGACGCGGTGCGCGCTCTGCGGCTGAGTCCACTGATGCGCCGTACCGCCAGCGCGGCGTATTATCGACGGTTGTATGCGGCGCAGGGCGTCAAGTCGATTATGCTGGAGACCGGTCGTAAACTAATCTTCGGCCGTCCGATGGGTACGACGTTGCCCAGCGGCATTGATCCACTGATCGGTGAGCTCAAGCGTCAAATTCAGGCTGGGGCGATCATCGACAGTCCGCTGGTGCCCACGCACCTGCCTATACAGATCGTGGTACTCGGACAGCTCGCCTTGGTCTGCTGTCCGGGCGAGTTTACCACCACCGCTGGGCGGCGATTGCTGGACAGCGTCCGTGCTAGGCTCACAGCGCGTGGTATAGAGCACGTGCTGATCTGCACTTACTGTAACGACTATATGGGCTATGTCACGACGCAAGAAGAGTATCAACAGCAGGCATATGAAGGTGGTCATACCCTGTTTGGACAGTGGACGCTGGCGGCGTTTCAGACCAGCTTTGCCGACCTTGCTGCAGAATTATCCCTACCAGCGCCGGCGCGCAGCCACGATCATCCAGTTAGACCTCACCCGGTGCCGTCAGCGGAGCTGGCAAAGCGCAGTGCATTGGCCGTGCCGCGTTAATGGGGGCGGCTCGTGAGGGTTAAGGCGTAGAAGACGATGTTTCGATCTCGGTGATACGTCCAGTCTCATCATAATGGTAGATGCTGATCTGGCTGCGCTGGGCGGCCTCTGCCACCTCGGTTGGGATTTCAAAGAAATGGGCAATTTCAGCAATGCTCACATCTGCAGGTCTAATCCGGCGCTCACGATTGCGAAAACGTAGCAGGTTGTAAACGGCCCAGAGCACCAGTATGGAGCCCAGCACGATGATGATGGGTCCAATCAATGCCAGTTGCTGAATGACACTGGCGTCATTGTGGATCAGATAGGTGTCTACGCGGTGATAGCCCAGCCACCATGCAAAGGCGCTGAGCACGGGGATAAACAAATAAATCCACACCATCCAGCCTAAACTTGAAAATATAGCCGATGTGCTTTTTTGACGCAGTGTCTGCAAGTCGCTGCGATAGATGAAATCCGGCAGAATTAGATCGTCTACTTTAATATCGTGTAGTTCGCTCATGATGTGCCCTGTTTGTCGATCACGTTTTTAACGGGTTGCTTGATGGCTTTGATGCCACGATCCGGACTGGTCCAGCGTGCACGCTTGCCTTTCTTTTTAAGTAATGTTTTCGGCACGGCCACGATGGTGGTCAACATAGACAGCATCCAATACAGCAGTGGATACCAGATGATCCAGACGTAGTTGCGGATAAAGCGCCCCCGCTCATAGCGGCGATCCATCCACAGACTGATCATAAATTGAATCAGACAGGTGACGCCTAAGATCAGACCACACCATTCGGGGAAGATGGTATTGATCTGCCATACGGGGGGCAGTGTCACCATTTGCCCGACGGCATAGAGGATAAAAACCGACAACATCGCATAAGACCATGCCACACTGATCATGTACTCAATCGCCACCATCCAAAAGCGCCGCTGTTTCCAACTGAGTAGTTCGCCGGTATGACGTAAGATGACTTCAATTCCTCCTTGTGCCCAGCGCAGGCGCTGTTTCCACAGCCCCATCAGGGTTTCGGGCATATGGATATAGCACAGGGCTTCCGGCTCGTAGCGGATGTCCCAGTGATCCATCTGCAGGCGCCACGAGATGTCGATATCTTCGGTGATCATCTCTTCGTCCCAATAGTCGACACGATGCAGCGCCGTCTTGCGGAAACCGACGATCACGCCTGAGACGGTAAAGATCCGCCCATAGGTACGTTGCGCCCGCTTGATCAGGCTGATGATGGATGAAAACTCGCCGACCTGAATCTTGCCCAGCAGCGTGCTGCGCGTCAGAATGCGTGGGTTGCCCGTGACCGCCCCTACGCGTGGTGCATGGGTGAGATGAGACATCATCCAGTGCACGCAGTAAGGGTGCAGCAAGGCGTCGCCGTCGATACAGACCAGATATTCATGACGGCTGCTGATGGCGCCAGAGCGTAGGGCAATGGCCTTACCCTGATTACGCGCGAGATGGACTACACGCAGTCGTGGCTCATGTCTCGCCAGTTCTTCCAGTATCGCGCCGGTACGATCACTGCTGCCATCATTGACCGCAATCACTTCAAAATCGGCATAGCGTGTCGCCAATGCATAGCGGATGGTGTCATGGACATGATCTTCTTCGTTGTAGCAGGGAACGATGATGCTACAGCCCGGCTGTGTGACGAGCACCGGCAGCTGTGGGCGCGGAATTTCACGGCGGATAAAGAAGTACAGCCCGCCGATGATCCACATCCACGCCATGATCAGTGGGTAATAGAACACAAAGCCCATGATGAAATTATGGATCGCAAGGGGAAGCAGTGCCAAAAAGTCCAGGATCATGGCGCTTCTCCCCCTGTAGGGGCAGACGGGATGCTGCTATAGGGCTTGAGGCTTGGGTCATCGCCTGCTGCAATCCGCTGCGGGACTTGATACAGTTCAGGAAAGCTATTGAGGCTAAATGTCGGATATATCAATGAAAAGTCAGAGTTGTTCATAAAATCATGGGGTGCGTAGGCAATGTTTTTTGCACCCAAGCGTATGAGATACTGCATTCGGGACGCCAGTGCAGCACTGGGCATCAAGCGCTGCTGCGCATCCTCTGCCTGTAGTGCAAAAGTGACCTTGGTCAGACCTTGCGGCAGGCCTGCGACCTGTTTGACCAGTGTCTGCAGGCTTTGCTCGGACTCCGTAGAGGCATCTAGCTGAATGACCACTTCATCATAATGCTGCAGTAAAGGTGCGAGTGTAGACTGGAGATGGGGGCTTGTCGGTATGTCTAGTCCTTGTCTCGACACTCGGCGGACTATCGAAAATGCATTGCTGGCATCTTGATAGTGCACCATGCGGCTCACCACCCGATCGGTAAAGCCCATCAGGGCTTCACGCCCCTGCTCTGTCAATGGCGACTTGCGACCAGTCTCGCTGTCGATCACGATTCCGTTGATGCCGGGGGCATTCTTGCCCAAGTCTTCATAAAGATCACCGACTAGTCGTACGGTTTCAGGCAGGAGCGGATTCAGCACCAGTTGTTGCTGTGCGGCGTCGGGGACTACAAATCGCAGCAGTGGCATCACCGCGTAGACTTTAACATCGCTTCGGGTACGCAGTTGCCACGCGACGCGATTAAACAGGTCGGCGCGCATGGGCAAGTGGCGATTGGGAAAATAAAGCGCTGTCGCCGTACCACTGACTGCACGATCACTATAGGCCTTGAGGTAAACCGAGCGAATACCGTAGGCTTTGACCTGCTCGAGCAGTACACTGAGCTTGCGTTGGACCTGCTCTGGATCAGGGTCATAAACCTGATCCAGACTAATTTCGATCGCGCGCTGAATCTTGGCTGTCGGTGTCAGCACGCTATCCATTTGCTGTTCGAAGTCGACCGGGCCGGGACTGCCAGCAACCAACATGCGCGCTACGGGCTGAGCCTCGATGGCCAACGTATTGATTTTCTCATCGCCCAGTGAGAACGAAATGGGCAGGCCGACAGATTTGGCAATCCTACGCGTCTGTTCATTCATCGCCCCATAGGGCCAAACGACCACCTGCGGACTAACGCCTAGATGCTTGCGGATGATCTGGCTGCTGCGCTGCAGATCATCATGAATGCGTTTGACATAGTCTGCTTCACTTTCATAGCGCCGCAGTGTCGCATCGTATTGGCGAGTGATCGCCGCTGGCTCGAGATTGCCTTCGGGGTTGGCGGGAATGCCTTTGTGCAGATCATGGCTATGCGTCGCGAATTCGACCAGACCTGAGGCCTGCATCTCTTGCAACTGAGGCCAGGTGACAAAACCCGGTTTGCCGTACAGATCGATCTTGACCTCGCCCGTGATCCAGCCGGTTTGCAGCGCCAGCAGTGCGGGATACTGATAACTGCGCAGCAGGGGAAACAGGTGAGTGAAATTGCTTTCCGGGCCATCGTCAAAGGTCAGCAGCACTGCATTTTTGGGCAGCGTTCCCTGCCCTTTTTGCGCCGCAAGGATGGTCTTTAATGACACCGGATGCAGATCATGGCGGGAGATCCAGTCAAAAAAACTCGCCAGTCGTGCGGTGCTGATTGCAAAAGGATCGTGGTCGATCTCGGCCTGTACATCATCTCGGATATCATGGAATGCAAGAACGACGTACTGATTGGCAGGAATCTGGACGCTATATGGTACTGGTGTGGACGGCGCGCTCGGCACAGATACTGGCGCGGCATGGCTAAGGCTACCTAGGATATAGGTTAGCAAGAGCGGCAGTAGAAGTCTGATAGTCAACATCGCGTGCTTTATCAAAATACGCCCTCAAAGCCCAACAGGGCGGCAATGCGGCGCTCTCGCTGACCATCGTAGACCGGCGTCCCGAAGGTGACACCATAATTGAGTTTCCATGTCCGTGACAGCTGCCACAGGTGCTGATACAGCACATCGGCTACTGCGGCAATACCATAGCCCGACTGCGTATTTAATCCGGCAGTGAACTTGACGCGTTGGGTTAGAGCATACTCATAGTTGCGCAAGGTCACCCAATCGTGTTGTACATACACGCTTTCACCCAGCGTTTGGGCAGGTGAAAAATACACCCCGCCCGGCTGGCTGTTGCGCTCGCTGTACAGCCCAATGCCGACGGTCGTCAGGGTGTGTGCTGTCGCCTGTACGCGCTGGCTCAGCCCCGCACTGAGTGACAGGCGCTGGTTGCCATCGCTTAAGCGCATGAGACCGCCGCGCAGATAGGCCGAGCGCGATTCGTTTTGTTGCCATTTCAGGCTTAGCCCTGCGTCTTTGGCAGATATCCCAGCATTGAGCGCGCGCAATGGGGTATCCAGTGAGTCGCTGGATAGATTGATCCCGTATTGCCACTGGTCATCAAGCCAGTGCGACCAGCCGGCGCTGACGCCACCATGATCACGGCGCCCGCTGATTGGACCACTTAGCATGAGCCATGCGTTTCTGCGCGCACTGCTCCATTCCGCACCTACGCCGGCACGATTGTCTTGTACAGATTGGGCACTGAAATCCGACTGCCGGGTATCGAGCTGCACAAAGCCGCGCCAGTTATCCTGCAGCCAAGGCGTATTAATGCGGGTTTGCCAGTCCAAATCACGGCTACCATTGATGTCGGTGACCTGCTGACCGCCCGAGCTGCTGCCGATGACCAGCTCACTGCTGATCGAGGGTCGATCACGATCCACTAGGCTTTGATAATTCTTTTCGATGCCACTGTCCTCGGGATAAAGCTGTCGTAGGGGAACGATGGCCTGGCGCCAGCGTGAGATTTGCTCAAGATCGCGGGCATTATTGGCCGTGGTCAGTCGTGTGGCATTGTCATCCGGCTCATAGGCTACGGCCAGATCGGTCACCCGATCAGCAGCGGATGGCAAACCGCGCCAGCGTAGGATGGTGGCATAGTTATTGAGCAACATCACATTACGCGGCGCGTGGGCTGACAAGCGCGCGATTTGCTGCTCGGCCTCCCCCAGATGATTGCGGTAGGCAGCATCCATCGCCAGTGTCTGATCGACATCCAGACGCGGCCAGTTTGGCAGTTCTTTTTTATTTGCCGCGCGCGACACCCGCGTGGCAGGCGTGATTTTGGAGATCTGGTCAAGGATGATCGCCGCCTGATCGTAATCCTCGCTGTCGATCAGCGCGTAATAATCCGCCAAGTAAAGAGCTGCATCATTTTGCTCTGCCATTAATGGCCGATAGAGCGAATGTGCCATTCGCGGTTGTTTGGTCGCAAGAAATGCATCTGCTGCAGCGCGGCGTACATAGCTCGGTATCATTGCATCCCTGACAGGGAGCGCCTGATAGGCTTGAATGCACTCCACCATCCGCTCACGTACCCGTAGCGCATACACCCGATCAAACAAGGAACGGCGATACTGCGGGCTATCCGCTGGAATCGAGGTGATGTTGTGATTGATCTCTGCTAGAACCGCATCCAAAGGCTGATTGCGGATTAACGCCCGTTTACTACTTTCCAAGCGGTAGCGCTCGGCGACGGCATTCCGTAGATTTTGCGCTGTGACATCGACCTGTAGGCGATAGCGGCTTTCTGCTGGAAAAAGTGTCGGGTTTAATACGGCTAGCTGTAGCGCAGCATCCGGCGCCCCGAGATCAGACAAGGCATAGCCGGTTTGTTGAATCGCCAGTGGCAGATCGGCTTGTAGACCGCGGGCACGCTGACCCATTTGGAGTCCGGTAATCGGTTGCTGGATTAGGCGATAGATATACGCCATCTGGGCATAGTCATGTGCGTCTAGATTCACGACGTGAGGTTTACTGCGACTGGATTGGAGATTGGTACTGCTCTGCACTGCCTGTAGGACGTCCTCTGCACATGCTGGGTGGTTAGATTCGGCGCACAACGTGGCGTAGAGGATGTGTGCTTTGTTGCCCAAGCGATCCCGGACTGGCGCAAGCAACTGTAAGGCGTCGTCATAGCGGTCGAGGTCGCGTAGCGCCGAGGCCATCGGCAGATAGGCATAAGGTGCAAGGCTGCTGAGTGTGCCTTGATCGGCGAGTAATCCTATCTCCGCAGAGTATCCGGCCTGTCTTAGCAGGACGATCAGGTCACTGCCGATCTTGACATCATGGGGATGCTGGCGATGGAGCTGCCGCAGTCCAACGATCGCATTTTCCAACTCGCCCTTGCGTGCAAGGCCTACTGCCTGCTCGCGTGACAAGGTCAGTGGGTCAGGAATAGCTGCCAACGCCAGTCGCAGCTCTTGCACAGCCAGAGCCAAGCGTGGATTTTTTTTCAGCGCTTCGCGACTCATGCGTACTGCTTGGACGGGCTGCTGTGCCATGCGATAGACATAGGCCATTTGCGCATAGTCGTTGGCATCGAGGCGGGACTTTTGGACAGCCACAGTCTGTAAGGCCGCGAGCGCAGCTTGCGGTTGACTGTTTTCAACGCGCAGGGTGGCATAGAGGATCAGAGCCTTACTGCCCAGACGGGTTTTGACCGGTGCAAGGATATGCGCAGCATCGCGATAGCGCTTCAGATCGCGGAGGGCTGATGCCCACGGGAGATAGGCATAGTCGGTGAGCTGTTTAAACGCGCCTTGATCGGTCAGTTGCCCGATCTCGATATTGCGGCCGGCTTGGCGCAAGAGCACGAGCAAATCACTGCTGACTTTTGCGTCTTGTGGGTTTTCGACGTGTAGTTTCTTCAGGGCAATGAGGCCTGCATCGAGTTGGCCACTGCGTGCCAAAAGAACAGCCTGTTCGCGTTTAAATGAGACCGTATCGTCAGCAGCCCATGTAGACAGTGGTATACCGCCCATGAGCAGCGCGAGGGCGCAGGAAATCTTGTTGACGCGGAAAGACTTCATCGCAACAGATATCCATCCATCGCGATCGAAGGCATCTGGCGCCACTGCTCCGCCATTGAAGAATCACTACGGTCACACATGTTCATCACAAACTCATCTTGCACGATAGATAATCTGGCGAACATCACTTTCAGACACGATCGGACTCCAATTCCTACCCTGATTATAGCGAACTGGTTCACATTTATTCAAAATTATTGTTAACAGTACTTTACGGTAAGATACACACTGAAATCATTCGCTTGCATGAAATTACAAAGCAAGGTGTCTAAGAGGTGCTGGCGCTGCTGTGAGGCTATCCGCGTATTTCCGTCATCGGCAGTGGATTGATCAGCCAAAATGCCTACCCGTTCACAGCCTGCGTTTGTGTCGCGTTAGGCGTCGATGAAATAAACTAACATATTAAATTTATTGATTTTTAAGTTTGACTATTACGAGGAAATACGATATTCAAGCGTGGCGAGCCGATCTTTTCATATCGAGGCATAGACTTTGAGGGGGCGCCGCACAGACTCGACGCAACGGGCGGTCGATAAGTTTTTTTGCAAAAACAGGAATGAGACAATGAAGTCCACCGTATTTACACTTGCCCTCTTGGCGATTTGTGTATTCAGCACGAACACGAGCAGCGCCCTGTGCAGCAATAATCCCCCTACTGCATCAAACAACAGTTTTCCTGCATTGATCACCGGCAAGTTGGTCTATCACAGCTATATCAGTTATGGAGATGGTTCAAGCCAGCTTTGGGTTTACGATTTTAACTATCATTTACTCACTCAAATCAGCAATCCGAGCTGGGGCATTAGCGACCCGATGAACGCAGTCTGGTCACCTGATGGCAACTGGCTGCTGTTTATGGGCATCCAAAATAATGCTTGGAATCTGTTTGCTTGGCCGACCAACAACAGTCATATCCCCTATAACCTCACCCAATCAACCGGCGCGACGCGCAACGAAGATCCCAAGTTTTCTGCCGATGGCAGTCGCATCGTGTTTAAACAGAATTTCGGCAATAGTTTCAGTGCGCCATTCACGGTGGTCGGCGGTGTCCCGACACTCGGCAGTCTGACCAATCTCACCAATAACACACTCGAAGACTCCATGCCTTTCCTGACGCCGAATAACAACAACCTGTTGTTTGCCATCGGTTCAGGCAGTGCCCTACAAATCTATCACAAGAACCTGCTGACGGGTCAGACCCTAAGCTTTGCCAAAAAAGGCTACTACCCCATTGTGCGCAGTGATTCTACCGTCTTTTACGCCGACACCTCTAAAGGTAATGATCAAACAGCTTATAAGACCTCGCTAAGCGCCAATGCGACACAGGCTAATTTCAATGATTGCCTCAGTGACAATTCGGATGCTTGGCCAGTCAACGGCTCTAATCTGGTATTTTTTAGCAGTACGCAAATGGGGAACTATCAGCTTTATCTCGGCGACCTGCCGTCTGGTAGCCGCTGGAGCCTGACGCCTCTGGGCATCAATAGCGACACCATGCGCTCCTATCTGGGCCCGGCATATCGTAGCAACTAAGCGATAGGTCAGGTGCATCGGCCGCGCCATGACGTCTCTGGGCGGAGTGGCAAAATACACCAACAAAAAAGCCCTCAAGC
>JASLJP010000026.1 GCA_030152425.1 Aquirhabdus sp. | reverse complement strand
CCCGCGCTGGCCGATGACCGAGTTGACCGCACCGTAGTCGATTTTCATAACATGTAACTATTTTTTTGTTACATGTTATGCTTAAGGTGTTGTATTTATTTGTTATAAGCAGTTGGCGGGTTTGGGTAAGCCTGCAAGGCGAGCCAATGTTCGCGCGACCAAGCCAGTGTTGAAAATGGCCATGAGATGGGCGTTGGTGTACTCTGTTCCGAGATTGAGCTGCAGAAATTTGATCAAGGGTCGGGTAGCTGGGGCGTGTTCAAAGCGGCGATAGAATTCACGCATGGCATTCAAAACACGTAAGTGTTCCGGGTCGAGGGTGAGTGCATCGCGCGCTGCCAATAGCTGGGCGACTTCGGGCGTCCAGTCGAGAGGGTTGACGAGATGTCCGTCTGCATCGAGTGGCGGTAGTGCGATGATCGGCTGTAGCGATGTGGAGGTGTCTGTCATGCCCTGTTTCAAACGGTATAGAGGGTAAAGGCGCTATCTTAACGCCATGTGATCGTGCGTGGATAGTCCAGTGTCCATGTCGCCCAGTCTGCAGCGGTGGCGAGTTGTAGCCGCTCAGGCCAGTCTGTCATCCTGATATTCAAGGCATGTACATCCGCAGCATAGACCGCAATCGTCCCGAACGGGGCGAGTTCGGGCGCATCAAATCCTGTAGCACCCTCGGCAAGCAGTAAGATGCGATCTCCAGTATGCCATAGCAGTTGTATTTCGGGCAGCAAGGCTGACCAGAGTCGTGGTGCAGCTATAAGCAGATGTAGCGTATTCATCGCGTTTACCATCGTAACACCCCGTCAAAGTGGCTTAGGGTTTCAGGGGTCATCTCCATCATGACGTAAGGCGTTTCCGTGCTCTGCAGTATCTGCTCATCTGTGCGACTGTCGTGCTGAGCGACCCAAACTGGCAGCAAGTCGTAAAATTCAAAACTTTCAACCAAGGCAAACGCGGATTTGAAGGGGCGCGGTTGCGCCTCAAGATCCGGACTCGGCGCTGCGCGTAGTAAGCCGATGGCATCGCCTGTCAGCATGATCTGTACACGAACACCATAAGTCGCCAGTACCATTACGGCAGACAGCGACTCCAGCAGGGGTTGTCCTGCGAGGGGGCTTTGGCTCAGCATGACGAGTATGGATTTCATGATCTTTTCAATACTTAGAGTAAATGTTTTGTTGTTTCATGTAACAATGAGGAGTTAGCGGTAACGCGATCTCGTCATGCATATGGACTTTACTGCGCTAAAGATGGATCACGCGATCTGATTTGAGCATGGCGTCCGCGAGTTCGCCTAGTCCGACCATCTGAAATCCCTCTGCCAGATTATGTGCGGGGTCGTTGTTGTTCAGGAGCTGGTGGCGAGATGCGTTTTCGGTGTCGGTGACACCTCGAAGCAAGGCGGCACTGACGCAGACGACCCGATCGAGCGCCAAGCTTTGCCAGCGCTGCGCGAGATTGGGTTCGTCACTCGGTCGCCAGTTGAGTCGATTGGCAATGCTGGCAGCATCTTGATAGAAGAAAACGCTCACCGAGGTGCCTTGGGCGAGCAAAGCTTCAGCCAAGGCGACACTGCGCCAGGCCAGAACGGAAGTCTGGGGTTCGGTTAACAGCAGTAAAGCGCTGCGCATGGCATTTTGCTCACATCACCTCAGTGGATGAGGGGGATTGTAGAGAATAATCGTTGCGCTGCCAATCAAGTCGTATGCGGTCAGGGGTGGGTCGCTGAGGCAGCGCCGATGACATGCTCGATCAGGCGTTTGGCGATAGAGCCGCTGGGTGGAATGAGCGGCAGATCGTCAAAAGCAAAAAAACCGGCTTCGGCAATCTCGGCTTCCTGCACGACGATGTCGCCGCCTGCATAGTCTGCTTCAAAGCCGACCATCAGATTGGATGGAAAAGGCCAAGGCTGGCTACACACATAGCGAATATTACGGATCTCGAGGCCGACTTCTTCTTTGACTTCACGGGCCACGGCTTGCTCCAGTGTTTCGCCTACTTCGACAAAGCCTGCGATTAAGCCAAACATGGGCGTGGTCGAGGTGGCAGCACGTGCAAGCAGCAATCTGGGCTGATCGGGGTCAACACGGGTAATCGCCACGATAATGACAGGTTGTAGTCTGGGGTATTGATGATAGTGACACGCTGGACAAACCATGGCGTGCTCGTGCGGGTGGGGCGCTGTAGCGCTGCCACAGCGACTGCAGTAATGATGGCTACGATGCCACTCCAACAACTGTATCGCTCGTGAGGCACGCTCAAACTCGGCGCGTGAAAGTCGGGCAATCAGATGGCGTAGCGGGGTGAGGGTGTAGCCTGCGGGTTCTTGCTCGGGTGTGATGGTACGCGCCAGATAGTGTACCCCGTCGCTCTCACTGATCAGCATGTCCTCGGGGTGAGGGGCAACGCGTTGCGGGAGTCGGCCTTCGCTATCGATGGCAACCGCTGTGCCATGCACCAAGAGCACAAATGCTGTGCTGCTGGCGTCTAAAGAATCAGCGGGGTCTACGGAACTGCTGCTCAACACGACATCCTCTTGGTGACCATGATGCCGCGTTAGGCGGCCAGTTTGGCAACCGGATAGCCCAGTTTTTCCAGACTGACTTCGCCAAAGCCGTAGGAGCGTTGGCCGGCGGGTTTTTTGCTTTCCATGCCTTCAAGTACGTAGTTCACGCTGACGATGGCATCGATCAAGTGCGCGATGTCTTTGGATTCAACGGACTTGCCGGTGACCGGGACTTCGCTGGTGCCAAAGGTGTCAGTGGCATAGCGTGCCGCGGATTGTAGGATGGCTTGGCCACGAGGCTCATTGAGGAAAGCCATTGCGCCGCTGACGGCTTCGCAGATCGCACCAACACCCGTCATATGGCTCGGGTCTTGGTCGTTGTCCAGATAGGCGAGGATGGAGGCCATCGCGGTGTCCAGATCGGTACGGCTCTCGCTGACCAGCAGGTTGCGTGCATCGATCAGTTGATGCAACGAGATGCGCAGGTTGGTAAACGCCAGCATGACCAGACCCGGGGTGTGGGTTTGCTCCATGAGGATCATGGCGTTTTCGCTGTCCAGCAGACGGATCATGAGGGTATGGACTTGTTCTTCACTCGGCGGCTGTGGCCATTCCAGCACTTGATGGGCTTGATCCAGCAAGCCTTGGCCAGCGTAGTTGAGGGTGAGGGCTTCGAGGGTTTGGCCGAGGTCTTTAAGACGGGTGCTCAACGTGCTCAGCGCATCTGCTTGCTGTTCACCGTTGGTAATGATATCGATCTGTTCTTTGATTTGAATGATTTCTTCTTGGATCAGTTGGCTGACCACTTGGATGACTTCTTGGTCTGGGCCAAACAAAAATTGCTTATGAGCCAAGGTTTCTTGGTCTGCGGTGACCTTATGAGCGATGTCGAGTGCCGCAAGGGTCTTACCGGTTGCGGTAGGCTCAATGGCAGACATCGCCAGAAGATCGGCAACCGCATGAAGATCTGGGGTGCTGTGTTGATTAGCGAGATGGCGTTCTAGTGCAGCGAGGACGCGTTTGCGGCTATCGGTCAGGCGTGTGGTTGGGCTGATCGCGCCCACGACTTGGGCGGCGGTTTGCCAATACAGGCCATCGATCGAGGCGCGCGCTTGGTTGGCCATCAGGGCTGTCGATTTTTGCAGCAGGCTAAAGTCACGGGCAGCAGGTTTCTTTTGCAGGATCGCGTTGAGTCCAGTCTGAAACATACGCGCCAAGCGCGTGCGTACATCGGCACTGTGGGCATCGCTGCCAGCAGGAGGAATCAGCGCGGCAGCATGATTGCGGATGATATCGTCGGTCACCAAGGATTGGATGAAGTGACCTTCGGTCAGCACGGGGAGTTTGAGCAACTGACGGATGGTGTTGGTAATCGGCAGCAGCAAGTGCGCGGACAGAGTTTCGCGCAGCAATACAAACTCGAGATAGCGAGACAGGGTCATCAAACCCTCGCTCAGTGCGGTGATTTTTTCGTCGTCGGTACTGTCTGGGTTGTTGGCGATATCCGCGAGCAGGAGTTGAATGGCTTCTGAGAGCTCAACTGCACCGTCCATTTGCAGCAGACGCAAGATGCCACTGACCTGTTTGAGTGCATCCGCTGTGTCAAACAGACCCACGGTCACAGATTGATCCATAATAAATTGGCTCAATGCTGCTTCGACTTGGGTCAGCGAAGCATCAATTTCTGATTTCACGATATAAAGTGAAGAGATATCAAAATACTGGGCATTTTGAGCGTTTACTGATGCAGGCATAATCCTTTCCTGTGCTTATCCGTGTTGTGACAGAGTCTTGACTGAGGCGTCAGGACCAAAAAATCATCTTCAGGTGGCGTTTGGTGCGCATACAAGTGTGCACGATGAGAGCCGTTTTGCTGATGCTACTACCTTAATGCTTTTAGGGCTGTAGTGCCAGATCATAATCCAACTCACACGATCTTTTTTTGATTAAAAATACCAATATGCGCGAATTCTGAGGGTCTTAAATGACAGGGCGATTGCAGCGTCAGGGTTGTATTAGCTCCCTTGTTCTAATTTATGCCAGACCGACACCGGGCCTTGTTTACCCCCGTCAATCTCGGCAAGCCAAGCTTGATGCCGATCGAGCTCGTCAGGATGGGCTGCGATGATGGGGAGTTTGCGCTTAATCTGGCGACGGGCTTGGCCAGCCTGTGGGCTGTCATCGCGGGTCTCCATATCAAGCGTGACTTGTCCGCCGGTCAGCAGTAAATACACATCAGCCAGAATCTCGGCATCAAGCAATGCGCCGTGGAATGTTCGGTCGCGTTCTTTGACTTCGTAGCGTTTGGCCAAGGCGTCCAGCGAATTTTTTTGTCCCGGATGTTTGCGTTTGGCGATTGCCAAGGTGTCGGTGACTGTGATGCGCGCGCTGAGTGGGCGACGACCGGCCATTTCCATCTCCGCTTCGAGAAAGCGCATGTCGAAGGTGGCGTTGTGGGCGATGACTTCAGCGCCGTCCAAGAAGGCTTCGAGCTCGTCGGCGATATCGGCAAAGAGCGGTTTGTCACTCAAGAACGCGTCGCTTAGGCCGTGGATCTCTTCTGAACTGCCAACGAGGCGCTGGGGATTGAGATAAACGTGGAGCGAGTTGCCTGTGAGTTTCCGGTTGATCAGCTCGACCACACCGATTTCAACAATGCGATCGCCGGTCTTGGGGTCAAAGCCTGTGGTTTCCGTGTCGAGGATAAGCTGGCGCTTGCCGCTATCGGTAAAGGCGTTGGTGGGCGCCGTATTATGCGTGCGCTTGATGCCTTCTGGTTTATCCTCTGCGAGGACTGTTGCAGGCGGCTCGGATTCAGGGCGAGTCGCGGTGCTTGTTTGCACGTCGTCAGCGGCCTGCAGTGCAGATTCTTCCTCGACGAACCAGTCGGGTTCTTCGAGCGCTTCTTCGGGGGGAAGCATCAGATCCATCAGCGAGGTTTTGGCTTTGATGATGACGGCTTTGTCCGCGGGCTTGTCAATCCCTGCGGCGAGCGTTTGTTTACCACTGGCGGTAGAGGCGCCTTGGGTTTCGAGGCCGAGGTTTGCCAGTTGGTCGGCTTTTTCATTCCCAGCGTGGCCTGCATGGCCCTTGATCCAACGCCACTCGACGGTGCGTTTCTGTCTTAAGGCATCAAGTTGTTTCCACAGGTCGGCATTGATGACCGCGCCACCATCACTTTTTTTCCAGTTTTTCTTTTTCCAGTTGTGAATCCATTCGCTGATGCCTTTTTGGACATAGCTTGAGTCGGTCCACACCGTTGCAGCCAGACTGGCATCCGTACGAGCCAAGCCTTCGATGGCCGCCATCAGCTCCATACGGTTATTGGTGGTATGTGGCTCGCCACCGCAGAATTCGGCGCGGGTACCATCGGCATATTCGACATAGACGCCCCAGCCTCCTTTGCCTGGATTGCCGCGACATGCACCATCCACGTAGAGCGTAATCGCGGCGCTATTGGACGTAGTATCGGGTGGGGAGGCGTTAAGCAGAGGCATGGTGAGGTCCATCGTAAACTGTGGAGAATCTTGCGTAGAAATGCGGGCTTGAGGTTGGTTGAATATCAACCACGCTTGGCCATACATCCCTGATTATACAATTATGCCGTATTTTTACCGCGTTGCGGCGGTGATAATCGTGTCGTTTTGCGGGCGTTTTGGCGCAAATACGACCAATGTGCAGGGTGGGCAACATTCGCTTACGAGCCGCCAGCGTTTCTGTCTTGGTAGCCAGTCGCTAATCAGTCTACAATTGCCGCTATATTTTGTCTCGATCTGGAAAAAAATACATGACATCGTTGTTTTTATTGCCTACGCACGCGGCTGCCGATGCCCCCTTCGTCGAAACACAGCGTGCGTTTGCAAAGCCAATGTCCAACCGCCATGTACGACATACCTTGGTTATTGCAATTGCGCTGGTGTTTGCCGGCTGTAGCAGTAATCCCCCTCAGACCAAGAATAGCAAACTCATTGCCAAGAAAAGCCATAGTACACAAGCCGCACGCCCCACTGCACAAGGCAATATCGACTTTGAAAGTGCGGACTCACTAGAAGAGTTGCTGCAAGCAACCGACATGGAAGCCGTGGAGGGTGATCGTCTGGCTGTACTGCGTTACGGCAATCTGTGGAACCGAATCCGTGCAGGCTATAAGATGAATCTCGCGGTGGATAACTCGCGAATCAGCGCCCAGCGCAACTGGTTTGTGAGCCGTCAGCCCTATATCGACCGTTTGACCGCCCGTGCCAGCCGCTATCTCTACTATACAGTGACCGAAGCCGAGCGTCGGGGGATTCCGACCGAACTGGCATTGCTGCCGGTCATCGAAAGTTCCTACGATCCCTTTGCCACCAGTAACGCTGCGGCAGCAGGGATGTGGCAGTTTATCCCCAGCACCGGGCGCATCTATGGGCTGCGCCAAGATCAGTATTATGACGGCCGCCGTGATGTAGTCGAGTCGACCCGTGCGGCTTATGATTTTCTGACCAGTCTGTATCAGCAGTTTGGTTCATGGGAGCTGGCGCTGGCCTCGTATAATGCAGGCGGAGGCCGCATCCAGCAGGCGATTAACCGTAATGTGGCGGCAGGTTTGCCGACCGACTACTGGTCTTTGCGCCTACCGGAAGAAACCATGAATTATGTGCCGCGTTTTATGGCGGTCGCCCAGATCATGAAAAATCCGGAAAACTATGGCATTCAGTTGAACAGTATTGCCAACCGTCCGCATTTCCGGTCGGTACAGCTTCCTGGACCGGTGGATCTGGCGCAGGTGGTGAGTACCACGGGTCTGAGCAGTAAGGAAGTCTTTGAGTTAAACCCGGCATTTTTGCAAGGGGTGACATCGCCCAGTGGC
>JASLJP010000014.1 GCA_030152425.1 Aquirhabdus sp. | reverse complement strand
AAGGTTTAGGACGTACACGTATTGGGGATGCTTATCCGACATACCTGCTCATCGGGTTATGTTAAACTGTTCTATATAAACTGATCTTCTGCCAGCCACGCTATCCATTGCACCGTTTATCGGAATGGATATTTATACGCAGCCCGCAGATTACGCGTCGCCACACCCAGCGACAGATAATGAATCGCGATTATTTTTTTGCCAGATTGTTTTAAATAAAGATGGCTTTTTCTAGGTTGAATTATGAGTTTAGATCAAACAAATTTTCAAACGACTCATGCCAACCCAGCACTCTTGTATGCCTATGGTTTCTCGTCGTGGAAACGAAAATTTGTCCGTCGCTTTCTCCAACAACAGATTCACTTTGTCTATTTTGGTTGGCAAGTGCCCGACCACGCCACGATGGTCATCTGGGGGAGCCGCAGCCTGCCTGCCAGCGTCACCCCGACCGTCAACCTCATTCGGATCGAAGACGGCTTTTTGCGCTCGGTCGGCCTTGGTGCTGATCTGATCCAGCCGCTGTCGTGGGTCGTCGATCATAGCGGCATCTACTATGATGCCAGCCGCCCCTCCGACCTCGAAAACATCCTCGCCCATGGCCAGTTTGACGCCGACATCCTCGATCGTGCGGCCGCGCTGCGTACCCGTCTGGTGCAGTCGCGGCTAACCAAATACAACGTCGGTGCCGGTCTCTGGCATCGTCCAGCGACTCAGCAAAAAGTCATCCTCGTGCCCGGTCAGGTCGAAAGCGATGCCAGCATCCGTTATGGCGCCTGCGACATCCGCAAAAACATCGAGCTGCTGCACGAAGTGCGTAGCCGCAACCCCGATGCCTATATCGTCTACAAACCGCATCCCGACGTCGTCGCCGGGCTGCGACTCCAGACCGAACCCGATGCCCTGCAGTGGTGTGACACCGTCGTCGTGGACGTGCCGATGGCCGAGCTGTTGACGCAGGTCGACGAAGTGCATGTGATCACCTCACTGGCCGGCTTTGAAGCCCTGCTACGCGGCAAGACCGTGCATTGCTATGGCCAACCATTTTATGCGGGCTGGGGTCTGACCCTCGACACCCATCCGCACCCACGCCGTACCCGTACACTCGCACTCGATGAACTCATCGCTGGTGCATTGATCCTCTACCCGTCCTATGTCAGCCGTGAAACCGGCGAGCTGTCTAGCCCCGAAGTGGTACTCGACGAGCTGCTGACCTGGCGTGCCGAACCGATCCCACCCGTCGTTCCTTTGATGCGTAAAGTCATGCGCAAAGTCTTAAGCAGAGAGTAAAGTAGCGTTATGATGTTATCCACTTTAATCTTGAATGCGCGCCGATGATTTTAGAGCAACTCGGCAATGCCCGTAGAGTCCTGATGATTCAGGGGCCTTTTGGTCCGTTTTTCCAGCAGGTTGCCAATGGTTTGGAAAGCGCTGGCTACAGCGTGACCAAGGTCAACCTGAACATGGGCGACAAATGGTATTTCAACAAAGGTCTGGACTTTCGCGGCAACTTTGACGACTGGCCGATCTGGCTTGAAAACACCATCAAAGAACACGCCATCGACGCCATCATGGTGTTTAGCGATGCGCGTACCTATCACCGTATGGCGCACGATGTCGCTGAGCGTCTGGGCGTGCTGTTTCTGGTGTTTGAAGAAGGCTATCTGCGCCCGTCGTGGATCACGCTGGAGCCATGGGGTGCCAATGCCCACTCGCGCATGAGCCGCAACGCGCGCGACTATAAAAAAGAGCCACCACCACCACCGCCGAAACAGATCATTCCGGATAATTTCGCCTATCGCTGCATGCTGACGTTTATCTACTACGTCATCGCGTGGATGTTTAAATATCGCTATCCACACTACCAGCACCACCGCGAGATCAGTTGGTACGAGCTATGGCGCTGGATGTTTAAAGGCACCTATCGCAAGATCTGGTACAAATGGACACAGCGCCACGTGCTGGACACGCTGCGTAGCGAATGGAAAGGCCGTACCTTTTTGTTTCCACTGCAGGTGCACAACGACAGTCAGCTCTGGCTGCATGGCGGTCATGCCATGGAGGTCTATATTGAACAGACCATGGTCAACTTTGCCCTGCATGCGCCCGCCAATACTGCGCTGGTCATCAAGCACCACCCGCTCGACCGCGCCTATCGCGACTATACCCGCCTGATCCATGAGCACAGCCAGCGGCTGAACCTGACCAATCGCGTGTTCTATGTGCACGACATCCATCTGCCATCGCTGTTTCCACTGCTGCGTGGCACGGTCACAGTCAATTCCAGCGTGGGCATGACCTCGCTGGAACACGGCGTACCGACCAAGACCATGGGACGCGCCATCTATAATTTCGCCGGTCTGACCCATCAGGGCAGCCTCGATAGTTTTTGGAGCAATCCGACTCCGGTCGATCGTGCGCTGATCAAGCGCTATCGCGGCTGGCTGATCGCCCGTTGCCAACTACAAGGTGCGGTGTACCTGCCGCAAGGACTGGTCGATCCACGCGCCTTCCTGCCGCCAAAATGCCTGCCTAAAGCCAGTGGCGACTAACGCACTGCGCCAAACCTGATCCAGCACCAGAGACCTCATTGAATGAGGTCTCTTTTTTTCGCTGATGCATACCGCATGAGAGGGCTTATTTCGCTTGGCGCTGCGTGGGTTTGCTGCCTTGCACTTGGCGCTGAAACTCCCCGGTCTGCGGATCACGGGGGATGGTGTTGCCCTGCTGCTGTTGGCGCTGCGCAGGAGCGGCTTGAGGGGCTTGCGGCTGTTTACTGAGATTTTGGTCGTAGTAGTCGCCGGTCTTGGGATCGCGCACCAGTTTTGGCTCGTAGGGCGTGCTTTGTTGCTGCTGACCGGGCTGTTGCTGAGACTGCTGCGCCTGTGGATTGAGGCGTGCTGGTGTCGTTTGCTGTAGACCTTGCTGGCGCGGGGCGCTGGCGTTGTCTTTACGGTTTTCCATGGGTGGATACCTGTATCGCGTCGGTTATTCGACCCTTTAAGCCTAGCAGGCTGTGGCTTTT
>JASLJP010000332.1 GCA_030152425.1 Aquirhabdus sp. | reverse complement strand
TGTCACGCGCTGGAGGCGGGCTGGCAGGTGGCACTGATGGCGCCGACCGAGCTGCTCGCCGAGCAGCATTTGATCAACTTTCGCGCCTGGTTTGAGCCGCTCGGTATACAGGTCGAATGGCTGGCGGGCAAACAAAAGGGCAAAGCGCGCAGCGCCGCCGAAGCCGCAGTGTGTGAGGGCAGCGCGCAACTGGTGATCGGCACCCATGCGTTGTTCCAAGACAGCATCCAGTTTGCCCGCTTAGGGCTGGTCATCATCGACGAGCAGCATCGCTTTGGTGTTGATCAGCGCCTCGCCCTGCGGGAGAAAGGCATGGCTGGGATGAGTCCGCATCAGTTGGTCATGACCGCCACGCCGATCCCGCGCACCCTGACCATGAGTGTCTATGGCGACCTCGATACCTCGATCATCGACGAATTGCCGCCGGGGCGTACCCCGGTCACCACGGTGGCGGTGCCTTTTGAGCGCCGTGAGGAGGTCATCGCACGTGTCGCGGCCAACTGTGGGCAGGGCAAACAAGCCTACTGGGTCTGTACCTTGGTCGAAGAGTCGGAGACGCTGGACGCCAAAGCCGCCGAAGATACCTTTGCTGAGTTATCTGCCCGCTTGCCGACATTAAAAATCGGACTCGTCCATGGCCGGATGAAATCCGATGAAAAACAGCAGGTCATGCAGGCCTTTAAAGCCAATCATCTGCAACTGCTGATCGCCACCACGGTGATCGAGGTCGGTGTCGACGTGCCCAATGCCTCGCTGATGATCATTGAAAATGCCGAGCGCTTGGGGCTGTCACAGTTACATCAGCTCCGTGGCCGGGTCGGGCGCGGGGCGGCCGCGAGCTACTGTGTGTTGATGTATAAGGCCCCCCTGTCGGAGAGTGGTGTCGAGCGCATTACTACGCTGCGCGAGAGCAGCGATGGCTTTGTCATTGCGGAAAAAGACCTCGAACTGCGTGGTCCGGGCGAGATCCTCGGCACCAAACAGACCGGCTTACTGGGCTTTAGACTGGTGCAACTGCAGCGGGATCAGTACTTGCTGCCGCGCGCCCAGCATATCGCCAGCACCCTGCTGACCCAGTCTCCACAGCAGGCCGACGCCCTGATGCGACGCTGGTTGCCTACCGCGCCGCGTTATGCGCGGGTCTAGCCATGTTTAGCCTGTCGCGCTGGCTGGGCGCTGTGCCCTGCAGTCTATGCCACGCTGCTCCTGCCGAGCCCCCGCACCCGCTGTGTTTGGGCTGTGCACGAGATGTCCCCTGGCGCGGGGAGGTGGTACAGGTACAAGGGCTGCAAGTGCAGGTCGCCTATGACTACGCGTGGCCGATCGACCGCGTCATTCATCGCTATAAATATCAACGACAGCTCGCGTTGGCACGACTACTTGGTGGTGGGCTGTTGCAGCTCGCGCGGCCGGATGTCGATGCGCTGCTGGCCGTGCCCTTATCGCCCGCACGGCTGCGGCTGCGTGGCTTTAATCAAAGCCACGAGCTGGCCAAGCCGCTCTCGGTCGCGTGGCAGTTGCCGCTGCTGGACGGCGTGGTACGCAGTGCCGGTGTGCAACAGCAGGGGCTGAGCCGCAGTGAGCGTCTGCTCAATCTGGAGGGCGCGTTTCGGCTGCGGTCAGATTGTCCGCCCATGCCCGAGCGGGTCGCCCTGCTGGACGATGTGCTGACCACCGGCAGCACCTTGCTGCACTTGGCTAACTTCCTCAAGGCAGAAGGCGTGCGCGAGGTCTGTGCACTGGTGGTGGCCAGCGCCAAGCGCGCATAAACACGCAACGCCTCGGTGTGGGCGGCATGCTGGGTACAGAAATTTAAAAAAACGTGGTGAACTACTGCCTTTTATCCAGTGCTATCATTAGAATAAGCATCTTCATGAGTCGTGCTACACACGCTATATCAGGCTCATCAATACCGCACGAGCGGGGGAGACGCGAATGCTGGAAGCTTTCATCGCCGCCGAGCAAGGTGGACTACGAGAAGTCACGCTACGCGGTGGATTTGATCTTGCGCCGGACTTGGTTTGGATCGATCTGATCGCCCCAACCCAAGAAGAGCAGCAGTGGGTTACTGAGGCCTACGAACAGAATATTCCGACGCTCAAGTCCTTGGAAGACATTTCGGCGTCTGCGCGTTATTACCGTGACGACGATGGCGTGTTGCACATCAGCACCTATTTTCTCAGCAAAAACCGCAATTCGACCGCCGATGGCGAAGGCGAGCTGTCGAGCAACATCCTGGCCTCGGCACATACCGTCGCCTTTATCTTGCACAAAGAACGCCTGTTTACCGTGCGGGGCAATAAGCTGCTGTCGTTCCGTGCGTTTCGCTCACGCGCCCATCGCAACGACTACGACATCAACTACAAAGATCCGGTCTGGATTCTGCTCGGGCTGCTGGAAGCCAAGCTCGACGAGCTGGCCGATATCTTGGAAGAGGTGCACCGCGATCTGGAACAAGGCACCACCGAAGTGCTGAACAACCATCACCGCGAATACCATCTCGATCTGGATGACATGGTGACGCGTTTGGCGCAACAAGACGACGTCTTGGGGAAAGCCCAGCTCTGTCTGATCGACCTGCGCCGTGTGCTGAACTTCCTCAGTCGACCACGTGCGCTGGGCAGCCATGAATACGATACCGATGTGCGCGAGCTGAACGAAGACGTGCGCTCACTGGTAGAGCACAACGCCTTCTTGTTTCAAAAGGTACGTTTCCTACTTGATACGACCTCCGGATTCATCAATACCGAACAGAACGACATCATCAAACGCTTTAATGTGATCTCGACCATGGTCGCGCCACCGATGCTGGTGACCGGGTTCTATGGGATGAATGTCGATGGCATTCCCTATCTGCATAGTCCGATGGGTTTTATGATCGCCGCCTGTGTGATGATCATTAGCTTTGTGGTGCCGATGTTCTATTTCCGCCGTCGTGGCTGGCTGTAAGAGACAGATACTGCATAAAAAAACGGGCGACCCCATCAGGATCGCCCGTTTTTTTATGCAGCG
>JASLJP010000297.1 GCA_030152425.1 Aquirhabdus sp. | reverse complement strand
TATCGGCATCGGATTCATGTTTGCACCGCAGCATCATCCAGCCATGCGTCATGCCATTGGTGTGCGCCGTGCGTTAGGCATCCGCACGATTTTTAATCTGCTCGGACCGATGACTAATCCGACTGGATTGACCCATCATTTGATCGGCGCCTATGCGCTGGAATGGTGTCGTCCGATGGCTGAGGTGTTGTCCCGACTCGGCAGTGAGCATGGTCTGGTGGTACATAGTCACGACGGTCTGGATGAACTGTCGATTGCTGCGCCCAATCATATCGTTGCCCTCAAAGGTGGCGAGATCACCGAGTATGAGCTGCGTGCCGAAGACGTTGGTCTGACCACACAGTCCATCGATCTGCTGTCGATCACCGATGCCAAAGATTCGCTGCGCCTGATCAAGGATGCGCTGGACAAGCAGTCAACCGAAGCCAGTTTGGTGGCCGTACAGATGATCGCCTTTAACGCTGGTGCAGCCCTGCATATAGCAGGTGTGACCAGCTCGATCAAGCAAGGTGTGGAGCTGGCACAGGACGTGATTTATAGTGGTCAAGCGCTGGAAAAACTGTCCATGTTGTCCGAATTTACCCACACGCTTAAGCATTCAGTCTAAGCTGAAGCTGGCTGATAACGATTTATCCGAAATAATGTAGATGAACCATGATCAATAGCATGACCCGTGCACCGAATATCCTCGACAAAATTATCGACCGTAAACGTGTCGAGGTGGTCGAGCGCAAGAAAAAAATCTCTGCGCATGATCTCGAACAGCAGATTACCATCGTCGAAAGTGTACGTGGCTTTGCCCATAGCTTGCAGCAGCGCCGCCCTGCGGTGATCGCCGAGATCAAAAAGGCCTCCCCGTCTAAAGGGGTGATCCGTGCTGACTTTCGTCCGGCACAAATCGCAGCGCAATACGAGCGTGCGGGTGCTGCATGCTTGTCAGTACTGACAGATGTCGATTTCTTTCAGGGCAATGACCGCTATATCAAAGAAGTCAAAGCCGTGTGCAAACTGCCTGTGCTGCGCAAAGACTTTATGATCGATCCCTACCAGATCGTAGAAAGTCGTGCCTTAGGTGCGGACTGCATTCTGTTGATCGCGGCGTGTTTGTCCGATGCGCAGATGCGTGAGCTTTATGCGGCTGCAACGCAGTTTAAGATGGATGTGTTGATCGAAGTCCACGATCGTGCCGAGCTAGAGCGAGCACTGGAGATCCCGTCTAACCTGATCGGGGTAAATAACCGCAATTTGAAAAACTTTCAAGTCAGTCTGAATACCACCCTGAGCCTGAGCAAATTCATTCCTGCGGATCGTACCTTGGTGACTGAGAGCGGAATTACCTCCTCACAAGATGTATCGCTGATGCAGTCTCAGGGTATCCATACCTTCTTGGTTGGTGAAAGCATGATGCGCGAGCCACATGTCGGTGAAGCATTTACCAAACTGTTTGGCAAGCCTGCGCAGATCTGATGTCTAAAGCCAGCCAGAAATCAGGCATCAATCCTGCCTTTGCCAGTCTAAGCAGCCTCAAGGGTGACCTTAAAAAACAGGCTGAGCAGGAAAAGCAGCGTGAAGCGCAGCGTCTGGCCGATGAGCAGGCAGCACGTGAAGCCGCGATCGCGGCGGATGCAGTTGGATTGTTTAAAGCGGCAACGCAAGGCATTACGCCACTGCCACAAGAGTCTGTCGTGATCCCCAAGCGGATGATCAAACCCAGCAAAGCCACCGCGACCGTGATGGCACGTCGTGCTGCAGCCATCGGTACCGAGGGTGCCAGTATCGATGGTATCTCCGATACCCAAGCTCTACTCAACCCAGTCGCCAGTGAAGCCGTCCTGTCCTTTCGGCAAAAGACCTTGCAGCACCGCGTTTTTGATCAGCTCAAAGTTGGCAATCTACGTTGGGTCCATGCCGTCGACCTACATGGTTGCACGACTGAACAAGCACGTGCTGCTGTACTGGAAATCATCCGTGTGGCACAGCATGACCCAGAGGCCGTGACACCAATCGTAATCAAGATCGTTCATGGTAAAGGGACTGAAGCCACGCTGAAAACTTTTGTAAATAGTTGGTTGCGTCAGCATCCGGAAGTGATGGCATTTATCAGTGCGCCGACGACGCAAGGTGGCACAGGTGCTGTGCTGGTCTTACTCAAGCGTGGCTTGAACGCCGCGGACGATAAATAAACTTATCATCGCACGTCATAAGCTTTATGATATTCTTTTTTAAGCGCGGTCACGCGCACTGTTGGAAGTGGACCTGTTATGACATCACCTTTTAGACAGCCGTCAGTTCATGTGTATGATGATAGCCGATCCGCCGAGGAAATCTTGGCCGAGCAAGAGTTGGCTGAGCTTGAGCTAGCCAAACAGTCTGCAGACAAGATCGCCTTCGAGCAGACGTTGGTGAGCTTTCAGCAATCCTACGCCAATTTGATCAGTGGCATCGGCGAAGACCTGAGCCGTCCGGGCTTGGTCGATACGCCGATCCGTGCGGCGAAAGCCCTCTCTTTCTTGACCAAAGGCTATGCCCAGACTCTGGAAGATGTCACCAATGGCGCGATCTTTCCGACCACCAATCATGAAATGGTGATGGTCAAAGGCATCGAGTTTTTCTCAATGTGCGAGCATCATCTGCTGCCGTTCATGGGCCATACCCACGTCGCCTATCTGCCTGAAGGCAAGGTGCTGGGTCTGTCTAAGATGGCACGTATCGTCGATATGTATGCCCGTCGCCTGCAGATCCAAGAAAACCTGACCCAAGAAATTGCCCAAGCGGTGATGGATGCGACCGGCGCACGCGGTGTCGCGGTGGTAATGGATGCGCAGCATATGTGCATGATGATGCGTGGTGTGCAGAAGCAAGACTCCAGCACCCGCAGCGTGGCCATGCTCGGTCAATTCACCACAGACAATCAAGCGCGGAATGAGTTTTTACGTGCGTTACCGGCATCCCGCTTCTAAATCTAAGACGTGGTTTCAACGCAATAAAAAACGAACCTCAAGGGTTCGTTTTTTATTGCCGCATCACTGTGTGGGCTTAGCCCAACGCACCGTGGCACTGCTTGTACTT
>JASLJP010000273.1 GCA_030152425.1 Aquirhabdus sp. | reverse complement strand
TGATCACCGGTCGTCTCACGGATGAACTGCACCAGATCGCGCGCATAGGGCAGCTCGCCCAGACCCACTTGACCCGATGGCAGGTCGCCACGCAGGGCAACCAGATGGCGGATGCCTTGGGCGCGATAGCGCTCGAGCAATTCGGCGATTCGGGCTTTGTCATCGCCGATACAGGACAGATGCGGGGCGACCGGTGCGCCTTTGCCATGCAAGGCGTCGATGGTCGACAGGGTACGATCACGCGTCGAGCCACCTGCGCCATAGGTCACGGAGAAATAAGCAGGATTTAATGCCTGCAGCTCTTGATGCACAGTCACGATTTTTTCGGCACCGACGTCAGTCTTGGGCGGAAAAAATTCAAAAGAAATGGGTGTCGTCATAATGAGATTCGATACAGTTTACGCGCTGTGCGCTACGGTCAACGGGTGACCGTGCTGTCCCGAGGACAGCACGGTAGCCGTTGCTGGTTTTAGTACTTGTAGGTGTCGTTCTTAAACGGACCTTCGACCGGCACGCCGAGGTAGGCGGCTTGTTCAGGCGTCAGCTGGGTCAGCACACCGCCAAAACCGGCGACCATCGCCGCAGCGACTTCTTCGTCCAGTTTCTTCGGCAGCAGTTCGACGCGCACTTTGGCTTGTTTTTCTGCCACTGGCAGGTCAGCAAATTTCTCGCTGTACAGATACATCTGTGCCAAAACTTGGTTGGCAAACGAGCCGTCCATGATGCGTGAGGGATGACCGGTCGCGTTACCAAGGTTAACCAGACGGCCTTCGGACAGCAGGATCAGGAAGTCATCGCTGGCATCGCTACGGAACACTTGATGCACCTGTGGTTTGACTTCTTCCCAGCGGAAGTTTTTACGCAAGTAAGCAGTATCGATCTCGGTGTCGAAGTGGCCGATGTTACACACCACCGCGCCTTTCTTCAGCGTATCGAGCATGGCCGAGTCACAGACTTTGTCGTTGCCGGTGGTAGTCACGATCAGGTCGGTCGAACCGAGTAGTGCGGTGTCGATATCGGCGGCTTTGCCAGTCACGATGCCGTTTTTGTAGGCAGAGACGACTTCATAGCCGTCCATGCAGGCCTGCATGGCGCAGATCGGGTCAATCTCGGTGACGCGCACGATCATGCCTTCTTGACGCAGCGACTGCGCGGAGCCTTTGCCCACGTCGCCGTAGCCGATGACCAGTGCGCGACGACCTGCCATCAGCATGTCGGTGCCGCGTTTGATTGCGTCGTTCAGCGAGTGGCGACAGCCGTATTTGTTGTCGTTTTTTGATTTGGTCACGGCGTCGTTGACGTTGACCGCAGGGATCTTGAGCGAACCGTCTTTCCACATTTCAAACAGACGTGCCACACCCGTGGTGGTTTCTTCGGTCACACCGTGGATATTGGCCAGTAGTTGTGGGTATTTGTCATGCACCACGCCGGTCAGGTCGCCGCCATCGTCGAGGATCATGTTGGCTGCCCACAGCTCGCCGTTCACATGCAGTTGTTGTTCGATACACCACCAGTATTCTTCTTCAGTTTCGCCTTTCCAGGCAAATACCGGCGTACCACTTGCGGCAATCGCAGCAGCAGCATGGTCTTGCGTCGAAAAAATATTGCATGAGGTCCAGCGCACTTCGGCACCCAGATCGACCAAAGTTTCGATCAGCACGGCAGTCTGGATGGTCATGTGGATACAGCCGAGGATCTTCGCGCCGGCCAATGGTTTGGCTGCAGCATAGCGACGACGCAGACCCATCAGGGCAGGCATTTCGAATTCGGCAAGACGGATTTCTTTGCGACCAAAGTCGGCAAGGCTAATATCGGCGACTTTATAGTCGGTATTGGAGGTGACAACCGCGTTCATGAGGATCTCCTGATCTCTGATTTCGCGGATGCCGTTTGCAATGAAAATCGCGACACATCGGCTGCTGATTGAGCCGGATGGAAGGTTGCGCGATGTACCGAGCCTAGCAGTTCTCGTCTCACCCACGATCAGGGCTGATGCGTGTGGCGATGGAGTGCCTGTTGCAGCATCCCTCGGTAGGGGCATATTGTACGATTTCAGCCCTAACTCAAACAAGTGGCCAGTACAAAAAAATGCATGCCCATTCGGGCAAGTCGTACGTTATGATTTGCTGTAGGCTGCACGGGATGGATCACTATCCGCTGTGGCACGACCCTTCGCTCAGAGTATGACCTGTATGCCTCGTCCTATCCCCATTACCACGCTCGTCAACGGTGCACCCTGTCGTGGGGTCGATCCCGAGGATCGGGCGTTCCTCTATGGGGATGGGCTGTTTACCAGTATCCGGGTCCGTGCTGGGGTGGCGCAGCTGTGGCCACGTCATCTGCAGCGGCTGCAGCAGGGGACACTGGCATTGGCGAT
This sequence comes from Aquirhabdus sp., assembly GCA_030152425.1. Taxonomy (GTDB): domain Bacteria; phylum Pseudomonadota; class Gammaproteobacteria; order Pseudomonadales; family Moraxellaceae; genus Aquirhabdus. The sequence goes on along the minus strand of JASLJP010000273.1, from coordinate 2,855 downwards.
GGATGCCAATTTTATGCAGCTTGAAGACGATGTGGTCAAGCAAGCCGCCCAGATGGGCGATGGCGTCTTAAAAGTCATCATCAGCCGTGGGGTTGGCTCACGAGGCTACCTGCCGCCCTACCATGTCGCGGATACTTATATCCAGCTGTTTCCCCGTCCAGCGGGGGGTGCTGCGGCAGTGCCGATCGACAGTGGTGTGCTGGAGGGTCAGTTGGGGCAGGTCATGCCGCAGCTTGCAGGGATTAAGACCTTAAATCGGCTCGAACAAGTCATGCTGCGTATCGAGCTGGAAAGTTTGGGTTGGCCAGAGGGCTTGGTCTGTGATGCCCATGACCTGATCATTGAAGGCGTCTATAGCAATTGTTTTATGCGGGTTGCGGGGGAGTGGTGGACACCGCCAATCGCCCAGAGTGGGATCAGCGGCGTGATGCGTGCCGAGTTGTTGGCTCAGTTTGAGGCGCATGGCATTGCGGTACAATTGCGGACCTTGTATCGGGATGAAGTGGATCAAATCGAAGCGCTGTTTTTTTGCAACGCATTGACTGAAATAGTGCCGGTCGCAAGCTTGGCAGGGCGAACGCTCAATGTCGATGCAGTGACATCATTGATGAATCTGATATCCTAGCCCCCTATCTAAAATACATCGGTTTATGAGTTATGGCACAGCCGCCCCGCAAGAAAGCGACCTCACAAAAAACATCCTCCTCATCGGCTAAGCCTAAAGTCAAACGTAAAGCAGCTGTCGCCAACAAGCGCCCTGCCGCAAAAACGCAAGCAGGCGCCCACCGTTTCCCGTGGGTTCGTAGTCTGGCACTGGTGTTTGTGGTGTTGTTTGGCATCATGGTGTGGCAGGCACTGTTTCGCCCCTTGAATATGGTGTCTTCTAATAAAGTCATGCAGGTCAAATCCGGGCAGACCTATTCGGGCTTGATCAATTTTTTGGGTCAGCACGACATGGTTCGCTTCCCGCTGATCATCAAAGCTTACCGTGCGCTGTTTATTCATAACACGTTGAAGGCTGGCGCTTTTGAACTACCTGCCGGGATCAATGCTTATCAGTTACTGAATCTGGTCAATAGAGGCGAATTGGCACAGATGAGTCGCGTACTGCTGGTCGAGGGCAATACGTTTGCCCAGCTCAAGCAGCGCTTGATCGCCAACACCGAAATCAAAAACACCGTGCTGAACCAAGATAATGCCCAGATCCTCGCGGCGGCGGGTATTCCCGAGAGCCATCCTGAGGGCTGGTTTGCGCCCGATACCTACTTTTTCTCCCAAGGCGAGAGTGATGTGGCTGTGCTGAAACAGCTATATGACAAACAGCAAAAGACGCTGAATGCCGAATGGGAAAAACGCGCCACAGGTCTGCCGTACCATAATAAATACGAAGCGCTGATCATGGCGTCGATTGTAGAGAAGGAAACCGGCATCGAGAGTGAGCGTGCCGAAGTCGCGGCGGTGTTTGTGAATCGCTTAAAGCAAGGTATGCGTCTGCAGACCGATCCGACCGTGATCTATGGTATCGGCGCAAGCTATAACGGCAATATCACCCGCAAGGATCTCGAGACCGCAACACCGTATAACACCTATGTGATCAACGGACTGCCACCGACCCCCATCGCCATGCCGGGTGCGGCCGCCATCCATGCGGCGCTGCATCCTGCCCAGAGCGATGCGACCTATTTTGTCGCTACGGGTACCGGGGGCCATAAATTTAGCAGTACGCTGGCAGAGCACAATGCCGCAGTACAGAAGTATCTGCAGGTCATGCGTGCCAAACGGGCGAATGGGTCTTAAACAGTTTAGGTGGGTCATCAAGCCATGTTTATCAGTTTTGAAGGAACAGAAGGGGTCGGCAAAAGCACGTTGATTCAAGGCGTCGCTGCTCATCTGGCCGCGCAAGGGATCGACTCTATCGTTACGCGTGAGCCGGGCGGTACGCCATTGGCCGAGCAAATCCGTGGTCTACTGCTCTCGCCAGATGGTGAGCCTGTTGCCCCAGCCTGTGAGCTGTTGCTGCTATTTGCCGCACGCGCCCAGCATCTCCGGCAGGTGATCGAGCCTGCGCTGGCGCAGGGACAGTGGGTGCTGTGTGATCGTTTCGTCGATGCCAGCTTTGCCTATCAGTGCGGCGGACGGGGCTTGCCTGAGACACAGGTGCAAGCTTTGGTCGATCAGTTTGTTTCGGTGCTGCCGAACAAGACATTTTGGCTGGATGCCGATGTTGCGGTCGGCATGGCGCGTGCGGGTCAGCGCGGTGCGCTGGATCGCTTTGAGCAAGAACGGCATGAGTTTTTTGAGCGCGTGCGTGCGGTGTATGCAGCGCGCGCAGCGGCAGAGCCGGCGCGTGTGGTACAGCTCGATGCGACGCAGACCGCGGCTGAGGTATTGGCTGCGGCAGTGATGCAGCTCGGCTAATCAACCTACGATCAATAAAAAGGGCGACTTCTTTAGAGGTCGCCCTTTTTTACGCGTGTCGTTTAAGCCAGCGTGGTAGCGCGGACGTAGAGTTTGAGCAGATTTTCCGGTTCATCATAGATGATGCGGATGCCGTTACGCAGGTCGCGGCGCATGAGGCGTATCATGTTTTCAAGGGTAAGCTGACTGAACTCTTCGGGACGTCGGCCGGAGACTTCCGCTAGTCGTCCGGCGATGACTTTAGTGTCGCTCACCACGGGGCAGACCCGGTAGCGATAGCTGCCGCCGATGGCTTCCGGGATCAGATCCATAAAGCGGCCTTCGATCTGTTTAAAGAACGTCAGCGGCAGACGGTAGGCGTTGTTACCCAGAATCGGGTAGTCATCCGGTACGCGCTGTTCCTGATCCTGTACCTGCAGACTGGTGGCCAGGGGGAT
>JASLJP010000254.1 GCA_030152425.1 Aquirhabdus sp. | reverse complement strand
CACCCCCTCGCCACCGAAGCATGCTTGACCATGCTCAACCGGGGTGGCAGTGCAGCCGATGGGGCGATCGCCGCGGCCTGGATGCTCGGTCTGGTCGAACCGCAATCCTCCGGGCTGGGCGGTGGTGGCTATCTGGTCTATTTCGATGGCAAACACACCTATGCCCTTGATGGTCGTGAGACCGCACCCAAGGCCGCCAAACCCAACCGATTCTTAGATGCCCAAGGAGCGCCCTTACCCTTCTTTCAAGCAGTCGGCAGCGGACTCTCAGTCGGCACCCCCGGCATGGTGCGCCTCATGCAGCAGACCTCACAACGCTTTGGCAAACTGAAATGGCAAACCACCCTGCAGCCAGCGATCCGCACCGCCCAGCACGGCTTTCTCGTGACACCACGCCTGCATCAATTGCTGGCCGTCGATCCTGCACTGCGCAGACTCGAAGCCTCCTCCATCTTTTATCCCGAGGGACAGCCTCTCGCTGTCGGCACCCGCTATGACAATGCGGCCTATGCGCAAACACTGACGTTGCTCAGCCAACAGGGCGCGGACTATTTTTATCAGGGCGCGATCAAGGACGCCATCCTCAGCGCAGCAACCGCACGTGGCAGCGACTTGGTCAGCCGCGACTTCAGCGACTACAAAGTCGTTACAAGTAACGCAATTTGCGTCCCCGTCAACTCCACCCATCAAGCCTGCGGCGCCCCCCCATCGTCATCCGGGGGGATCGCAGTGCTCCAGATCCTTGCTATGCTCAAAGGCCAAGGTTCTACCGACCCTGCACTTGCCGCAACCCGATTGACCAATGCATCGCGGCTGGCTTTTGCCGATCGGGATGAATATCTGGGTGACCCAGCCTTTATAAACGTACCGACCGCTGCCTTGCTGGATCGCGACTACCTAAATAAGCGCGGTCTTCTTGCACAGGGTGCGCGCCTAGATCAAGTCAGTGCAGGACTCGGCCCCTACCAGCCCTCCGTGGAGGGCGTCGACGCACCCAACACCAGCCATATCAGCGTGGTCGACCGGCATGGCCGCGCCGCCAGTATGACCCTATCTATCGAGAGCGCATTTGGCTCACATATTTGGGTTAAGGAAGGCGGCTTTTTCCTCAACAATGAACTCACCGACTTCGCCTTTGCCCCCACCAACAAGGGCGTGCTGGTCGCCAATCGTGTGCAAGGAGGCAAACGCCCGCGCTCCAGCATGAGTCCCACCCTCTTACTCGACAGCCAAGGTACACACGTGCTCGGCGTCTTTGGATCTCCGGGAGGGAGTCAGATCATCGGCTATGTTGCCCAAGCGATACTCGACCTCATGAATGGTAAGACTGTGCAGCAAACGCTGGACACACCACACCTGCTGCGCCGTGGGGATAGTACCGAGCTGGAACTCGGTCGTTTTGACGACGCCTTTAAACAGTCTCTGATCAACGCAGGACACACCCTCAAAGAAGGGGAAATGACCAGTGGCCTGGCCATCATTTGGCGCACCAAGGACGGCTGGGTCGCAGGGGCAGATCCACGCCGCGAGGGCATCGCCTTGGGGCAGAAGGAGTGATTTGCGCACGTCGCGCCATCTAACATGCCCCATCTCCAACAAATTCAGTCTACAATAGCCGACTCATTTAACGCACCGTAAAACAGGTTTGACATGCTGGCACACTGGGTAAGACGCATCCTTCAAGCAACCGTCTATGATGTTGCAATCGAATCACCGCTCGACGCTGCCCCGCGTCTGTCCTCACGCTTCAACAATAAAATTTTGTTAAAACGCGAAGACCTGCAGCCGGTGTTTTCGTTTAAATTGCGCGGCGCGTATAACCGAATTAGTCAGCTCAGCGCGGCTGAGCGTGCACGTGGCGTCATTACCGCCTCGGCGGGTAACCATGCCCAAGGCGTGGCCTACTCCGGTCAGAAGCTCGGCATCGACACCATGATTGTCATGCCGCAAACCACACCAGACATTAAAGTCAGTGCAGTCAAACGTCTCGGCGGCAAAGTCGTCCTGCACGGGGACAGCTTCGATGTCGCCTACAAATACGCCCTGCTGCGCGCCGAAGAGGAAAATCGCGTCTATATCCCCCCCTACGATGACGAACTGGTCATCGCCGGTCAGGGCACGGCTGCGATGGAGATGCTACGTCAGTGCCGGAGCATGGACTATGTCTTTGTAGCTGTGGGTGGCGGAGGTCTGGTCGCTGGCATCGCCGCCTATCTGGGCGAAGTCGCACCGCATATCAAAGTCATCGCCGTCGAGTCTGATGAGTCCGCCTGTTTGCAGTTAGCACTCAAGACTGGCGAGCGTGCCATCCTGCCGCAAGTGGGTCTGTTTGCAGACGGCGTTGCGGTCGCGCAGATCGGCAAGCTGCCGTTTGATGTCGTACGGCTCCCCAAATCAGACGGCTCAGGGCCCGTGCTCGAACCCAACGTCGTTACATGCAACACTGATGAGATCTGTGCCGCAATCAAGGACGTCTTTGAAGAAAATCGTAGTATCGTAGAACCTGCCGGTGCGCTCGCCGTGGCGGGTATGAAAAAATTCATCGAGCAAAACGGTATTACCGGCAAGACGATGGTGGCCATCGTCAGCGGCGCAAATATGAACTTCGACCGCCTCCGCTATATTTCCGAGCGTACCGAACTGGGTGAACGCCGCGAAGCGATCTTTGCGGTGACGATTCCGGAAACCATCGGTGCCTTCCTCGAGTTTTGCCGTACCCTACAAGGCCGTGCCATCACCGAATTCAACTATCGCTATAGCGGCAACGCCAAAGCGCAGGTCTTTGTCGGCATTGGGCTTAAAAACGGTTTGGTTGAACGCCAGGAAATTAACGACATCCTGACGCAAAAATCCTATGTTGTGGAAGACCTCTCCGATGATGAAGTCGCCAAACTCCATATTCGTCATCTGATCGGTGGTCATGCAGGGCTGGCAGACGAGCGCGTATTCCGCTTCGAGTTCCCGGAACGCCCCAGTGCATTTTTGTCGTTCTTGGAAAAACTCGGCCAAGACCTCAATATTTCGCTGTTCCACTATCGCAATCACGGTGCTGCCGACGGTCGCGTGATGGTCGGACTACAAACGGGATCGCGTACACCAGAGCAGCTCACCCAAATCTTGGATGCTATCGGCTACCCGTACAGTGACATCAGCGATAATATCGGCTATAGACTGTTTTTAAAGTAGTCCGGACGGCTTGCCTCCATCTAATTCTCCCTGAGAAACACATCGCAGGGAGGATTTTTTTTTTGCGCTGTACGCCCCTGTGCAATTTCAAGCACCACCGAACATACTGGCGTGTTCAAGATGAGACGTTTTTTATGCGGGAGAATTATTTTTTTTTGTGCGTTCTGT
>JASLJP010000198.1 GCA_030152425.1 Aquirhabdus sp. | reverse complement strand
GCTACTACCGCTTCGAGATTCTGGCCGTGATCCTGAACGCCGTGCTGCTGTTTGCAGTGGCAGGCTACATCTTGTATGAGGCCTACGAGCGGCTGTCTACCCCACCGGCGCTGCATTCCGGCGGTATGATGGCTGTCGCCGTCATCGGGCTACTCATCAACCTGATCTGTATGAAGATCATCAGCAGTGGCGGCGACGACAGTCTGAATATGCGCGCCGCCTACCTTGAGGTGCTGGCCGATATGGTCGGCTCGGCTGCGGTGATCGTCGGCGGGGTGATCATTTATTTTACCCAGTGGTGGTGGGTCGACTCGGTCACGGCGATCCTGATCGGGCTGTGGGTGCTGCCACGGACGTGGAGTCTGTTTAAGCAAAGCGTACATATCCTGCTCGAAGGCGTGCCTGCAGGCATTGATGTCGCTGAGGTACGTCAGGCGCTGCAAAGTGTGGCGGGGGTCGAGAGCCTGCACGATCTGCATGTCTGGTCGCTGACCGTGAGCAAGGTATCGCTGACCGTGCATCTGGTCTGCCCGGCGCGCGCGCCGCAGGAGGTGCTGGAAGACGCCATGGACATGCTGGGCAAACGTTTTGCCATCCACCACGTCGCTATCCAGTGCGAGGAGCATGCCTGCGCCATGAGCCGCCCAGAGGTCGAGCACTATCAGGAGGCCGATGTGGCAGTGCATGACTATTCACACGTCTCGCCGCCCAATGCGTCCGTACGCAACGCGCCGCCTGTAGAATAGGCATCTCCCTGCGCTAAAGGCTGGTAATCGGGGAATTCTTGCCGTATAATCCGCCACCTGCTGTAGTGATGCACGGCAGACATTATCTTATTCATGCATCTCGGAGAAGACATCATGGCATTAACCAATGCTGATCGCGCCGCCATTATCGCTAAATTTGCTCGCGCAGAAAACGATACAGGTTCACCAGAAGTTCAAGTTGCGTTGCTGTCTGCAACCATCAACGACCTGCAAAGCCATTTCAAAGCACACAAGCATGACCATCATAGCCGTCGTGGTTTGATCCGTATGGTCAACCAACGTCGTAAACTGCTGGACTACCTCAAAGGTAAAGACGGCGAGCGTTATCAATCACTGATCGGTACTTTGGGTCTGCGTCGCTAAGATTGCGATTCACAGATTTTACCGTGATGAATCTGGTTGGTTAGAATGATCGAAGAAGGGAGCCTGCGCTCCCTTTTTTGCTGTATGGGATTTACATCGACACGCGACCTGCCGGGCGACCGCGATGTTGCGTGATCGCTGTTGAATCACTGTCGAATAGTTGTTGAGTTTATGCGGTTAAATGTGCTTTCATCGTGCGGCACGATATGGCGGATCGTGATCTGCATGCCTTGCATCTGTATTGTCGATAGGATCGGCGAGGGGATGCTGCGGCGCAGTAGGTCGAGCCTCGTGCGGTGGTGATTGTGCTTGTTGGTGTACATGTGGAGAGGCTTCTAACTACGTTTGTTTGCGGCGCCAGCCGAAAAAAATAATTCTTATTATCAGCAAGTTGATTTGTTCTTTTTAAGAATCCAAAAAACAACCGTCGTTAGGGGCTTCCATGTGCGAAGTAGGCCTTAGCCTTATTGTTGTTTTAAGGCCTGAAAAAATTACTGTTTTAAAAAGGAATAGATCGTATGTCGATGTTTAATATCGTGCGTAAAGAAGTGCAATTTGGTCGTCATTTATTGGTACTCGAAACTGGCCGTATCGCCCGTCAAGCCAACTCCGTATTGGTCACCCTCGGTGGCGTGACCGTATTGGTCGCCGTGGTTGCCGCAAAAAAAGCAAAACCAGGCCAAGACTTCTTCGCCCTGACCGTAAACTATCAAGAAAAACAATATGCAGCCGGTCGTATCCCGGGTGGCTACGGCAAACGTGAAGGCCGTGCGTCAGAAAGTGAAACCCTGATCAGCCGTCTGATCGACCGTCCAATCCGTCCATTGTTCCCAGAAGGCTACTTCAACGAAGTACAAGTCACCGCGACTGTCGTGTCCTCGGACAAAACCATGGAAGCCGATATCGCCGCCATGATCGGCACCAGCGCGGCGATGTCCATCGCGGGCGTACCGTTCAACGGCCCTATCGGTGGTGCACGTGTTGCATTCATCGACGGCGACTATATCCTGAACCCATCCACCGAAGAGCTGAGCCGCAGTGACTTGGATCTGGTGGTTGCCGGTACGGACAAAGCGGTGTTGATGGTTGAATCCGAAGCCAAAGAACTGTCTGAAGATCAAATGCTTGGCGCAGTGTTGTTTGGCCATGACGAAATGCAAGTCGTGATCCAGGCGATCAAAGAGTTTGCCGCCGAAGTCGGCACCCCAGCCAGCACATGGGCACCTGCCGTACAAAACGACGAACTGAAAGGCCGTCTGGCTGCACGCTTCGCCGAAGAGATCAGCGTTGCCTACACCGAAACCGAAAAAGCCCTGCGCTACGAAAAACTGGATGCCATCAAACAAGCGGCGCTGGCCGAGTTTGCACCAGAAGGCAGCGATGTCGATGCCGGTGAACTGCAAAACTACTTTGAAGATCTCAAATACCGCACCGTGCGTGACAATATCCTGTCGGGCAAGCCACGCATCGACGGCCGCGACACCAAAACCGTCCGTGCACTGGACATCCAAGTCGGCGTGTTGCCGCGTGCTCACGGTTCAGCACTGTTCACCCGTGGTGAAACCCAAGCCCTCGTCACCGCCACACTGGGTAACACCCGTGATGCGTTGATGGTCGACTCACTGGCTGGTACCAAGACCGATCCATTCATGCTGCACTACAACTTCCCTGCCTACTCGGTCGGTGAAACCGGTCGTGAATCCGGTCCTAAACGCCGCGAAATCGGTCATGGCCGTTTGGCACGTCGTGGTGTCTACCCTGTACTGCCTGCAGCAGACCGCTTCCCCTACGTCATCCGTATCGTATCGGACATCACCGAATCAAACGGTTCGTCGTCGATGGCCTCGGTCTGTGGTGCCAGCCTTGCGCTGATGGATGCCGGTGTGCCGCTGAAAGCCCCCGTCGCCGGTATCGCGATGGGTCTGGTCAAAGAAGGCGAGCGCTTTGCGGTGCTGTCTGACATCTTGGGTGATGAAGATCATCTGGGCGACATGGACTTTAAAGTGGCTGGTTCTGCCAACGGCATCACCGCACTGCAAATGGACATCAAGATCGAAGGCATCACCGAAGAGATCATGGAACTGGCACTCAGCCAAGCCTACCAAGGCCGTATCCATATCCTGAATGGCATGAACCAAGTACTGGCACGCAGCCGTACCGAAATCAACATGTATGCCCCGACCTTTGCGGTGATCCAAGTCAACCCAGACAAGATCCGTGACATCATCGGTAAAGGCGGCGCCACCATCCGCGCCCTGACCGAAGAAACCAAAGCGTCGATCGACATCGAAGACAACGGCACTGTACGTGTATTTGGCGAAAGCAAAGCCGCAGCGCAAGCCGCGATTGCCAAGATCCAAGCGATCACCGCTGAGATCGAGCCAGGTACCATCTACGAAGGCACTGTGGTGCGTATCGTCGAGTTTGGTGCATTTGTCAATCTGCTGCCGGGCACCGATGGCCTGCTGCACATTTCACAAATCTCCAACGAACGCATTGCCAACGTCAGCGATGTGCTGGCCGAAGGTCAAAAAGTACGCGTGATCGTACAGGATGTCGACCAACGCGGTCGTATCAAACTGTCGATGAAAGATGTCGCAGCAGCGGTTTAATATCAAACTAAAAATCAGGGTTTAGACGCACGTTTATACCCTGCCGATTTTAGCGTAAACCCAATCGGATCGATTGGGTTTTTTTATCGCCATGAATCGTCTTGTCTGCACGCTTGTACAGCAGTCCATCGTAGGAACCCGACAAAATGGCCTAAAATTGAGACCGGCTTTGTAATATCGGTGTTTTTTTCATGGCTTTTGGCTTTAATCTAGCCGTGCTTCGTGTTATCGTCGCGTAGTGTAGGGATACAACTCATCCAAGGAATGACATAAAATGTTAGATCGTTCGTCAAATGCCCCAAAGCTGGCGCAGAAAACAACTCCTGTTTTACGTAAAATTTTTAGCAAATCAGCACTGCAAAACCTTATTTCGAAGAACCTCCTTGGCAAAAGCGCAATCATCGCCGTGACGGCTGCACTGACGCTGTCGGGTTGTGCCCAAGTCTACAAGACTGGTGCAAATATCGGTTTGCGTTTTGCTGAAGGCCAAATTCTGCCTCCGATTCTGTCACTTGATGACGTGAACATGGTCTGCGTATCTGGTACCTCACTGCAACCTGCGATTTTGGCGACTGCCGCCATGGGTGCAGACGCGACTCGCGTTGCGGTGCTGATGTATGCCGGTGCTGCGATGTGTGCCGAAGACACTGCGCTTGAGCACGAGCTGACCTACCTGCGCTCGGCGCATAACGGTAAAGTCGAAGAAGCGGAAGATGCGCGTATCGCCCAGAAACGCTGGTCGACCGTTGCTGCACGTCGCCAATATGCCGCCTATCAAATGTTCCAAGAAACGTGGGAACGTGAATACAAAGTGAAGCTCGGCGAAGAATGCCCAGCGATGAAAACCGATCTGGACAAAACCATCTACCTGATTGGTCTGCTGACCGGTCTGCAAGCGATCGTCAACGACATCAGCTCGCAAGGTGCGGTCAACGTACCGAAAGACATCGCGGCAGTGGTTGAGCGCGGTATGAAATGTATCAACAACGAACAGTTCTGGGGCGTGCCGATGGCCGTTCGTGCCTCGATCTGGGTGCTGCTGCCAGGTGCCGGTGAAGGCAAACCTGATCCATATCAAACCCTGAAAGACTCTACCCGTCTGGGCGAGCGTAAAGGCGTCCGTATGTCACACGCCGTTTATGCCCTGGCTGCACAAGCCACCGGTAAAGATGAGCTGATCCGTGACGCACTGAAAACCTACGGTCATTCAGTCGACCAAAACATGCCGGTCAATCCGAAATACAAACTGTTTGACGCCATGGGTGGTCATCTGGTTTGGGGTATCGCCGACCGTTACTGGACCGACAAAACCGGCAAACGCGCACCTGAAGATGGCTTGACCAAATTCTGGGACGAAAGCTCGGTGGACAGCAACGTGAAGGTCGATGATCTGCTGAACTAATCTTTAGATCGCGTGCAACCAACGTGTTGAACTCAACAAAACCGCCCGATCGTGGCGGTTTTGTTCTATAGAGACGTGAAATCAGACATAAGGCCACAATCAAACGATTAATCGGGCTGAAAAGGCGTTAGAGCCATTGAAATAATGAATCGGCTAGGGCACAGTTCGCCCTGCGCAGTAAGGATGCAAGACGGTCGTATTCGTCCGTTGCTGTGCCGTCAATCAAGGTAGTCATGGTCATAATGGAGTGGATAATGAGGTTTCGGGGTCGTCCAGAACAAAGCGTCACGCAAGCGTATCGTCAAGCGTCAAGCCGCCGCACGCATCAAGGGATCGTTGTACGCGGATTGATCGCCCTATTGGCGTTGTTTGCATTGACCAGCGTCGCCAGTGCCGCGCCTGCTGACCACCTCAAGCGTCGCCTCTGTATCTGGGATATCATGGGTCAAAACGGAGAAGTTTTTGCCCGCATGAAAGACTACCAGATCAAAGCCTCGACACTGGGCATCGACTTCGATCTGATCGGCTATGTCGATGAACGGGTCGCCAGTGAAGACTTCCGCGTGCGCTATTGCGATGCCGTGGTCATGACCGGTCTGCGTGTGCGTCCGTTCAATGCCTTTATGGGCAGTGTCGAAGCCATTGGTGCGATCCCCAGCTACGATCATATGAAAACCCTCATCACCGTGGTGTCTAGCCCCGCTGCCGCCAGCCTGATGAAAACCGAATTTGATAAACAACAGTACGAAGTCGCCGGTGTGATGCCCTTTGGTGCCGCCTATGGTTTCGTCAACGACCGCAGCATCAATAGCCCAGAGCAACTGCCGGGCAAGAAAATCGCCATTTTTGACTACGACAAAGCCGAAGCCAAGCTGGTGCGCAACTTAGGCGCGCAGTCTGACCCCTCCGACGTGACCAACTTTGCCGGTAAGTTTAATAACGGCAAGGTCGATATCGTGATTTCGCCTGCGACGGCCTACCGCCCGCTGGAGCTTTATCGCGGACTGGGTAAAAATGGCGGCGTGGTCGATTATGTCTTGGCGCAGGTCAGTCTACAGGTCGTGATCCATGCCGACCGTTTTCCACCTACCTTTGGTCAGGCATCGCGTGAATACGTCGCGTCCAAATACGATACCTATCTAAAAACCGTGAAAGACTACGAATCCGAAGTCGATCCAAAATACTGGGTGCGTATCACCGAAGGCGCTCGCGCCCGCTATCAGGACATGGCGCGTACTTCGCGGATCGATTTGATCAATGACGGGATCTATGACAAAAAAATGCTCGGCGTACTGAAAAAAATCCGCTGCCAGAAAACCCCCACGCTGGCCGAGTGCAGCCTGAGTGCAGAATAACGGCACCGACAGCGCAGGCTTGGCAAACGCCAAGCTTAGGTTTCCTTCAAACCCGCATCAACACATGCGGGTTTTGGTTTATCTGGCCGTCATCTTGCTGGGCGCGTGTCAGTTCTTTTTTGATCCGCTGATCTATCTGCGTAGTCTGCTGTGGAGCGAGCCATGGCGGCTGTGGAGTGCGCATTGGGTCCATATCACCCCATGGCATTGGGTGCTGAACGCCGCCGCGCTGGCACTGCTGCCGGAGATTTTTTGGACGGCGCGCCCGCGACTGTTTGTGCTGCTGTGGTTGCTCCTGCCGCCGTTGCTCAGTCTCATGTTCTGGCAGTTCCTGCCGAGTTTGACCGCCTACGCCGGGCTATCTGGCGTGCTGCATGGCATCTATCTGCCCTTGGCACTGGATGCGACCCGGAGTCTGGATCGCGCCGAGCGCCGAATGGGCTGGCTGGTCAGTATCGGTCTACTCTGCAAAGTTGGCTATGAGGCCTATAGCGGTAGCAGCCAGACCGCCGCGCTGATCGGTGCTCATGTCATACTCCAAGCCCATCAATACGGCGCTGCATTAGGACTGCTGACCTTTATGACGGAGCGCGGCGTACAGCGCCTGCGGCGTGATCGACTTTCCATTGGCGAGCAGAGCCGTTAAAATAGGCCGGTAGTGAACGCGACTCAGAGTAGTCGCTTTTTTTTGTGTACGCAGTGACGACATTAAATGTCCGCTGTGATGACATGCTTAATCCTGATAAACAGCCTGAGCGCCCGGTCTACATTCATATTAAAACAACGATTCCGTTGTGCTTGTTTCTATACATTCGTGTGTAAAAGAGATATAAATGAGTAGTAAATTCAGGCATCATGTCGCTAAGGTGTAATTCTGCCTTAGGCGGACCGCTGTCCTAGAGTCGATTGCTGTCGACTTGCTCAGGCTTCATTGAGGCGTAGTGTCGGTAAATACATGTTTTAGCTTGAGAATAACGCCAAAGTATGATGGTGGTGTTCATTGGTTTTGTGTCTGAATCAAGAAAGCGTGAAATGTGTATTTGATGCTATAACAGTTAAAAATCAAAAAAGACAAGTAGGGTAATATGGATCATACAAATGCTGATGGACGAATGGGTCCTTTAGGTCGGACATGGATGGAGTGGTTGACCACCCTTCCTGTATTTTTGTTACTGATTACTACACTGCTCATCGGTACAGGCGAAATGATCCACGGCCAGTTGCTGCGTGTGGGTGAGCGTCTGTTTGGCGAACCAGAAGCTGGAATCCAGTATTCCTATCTGCGCGCTGATCCGGCAAAACCAGATTGTGACAAAAATGCCAACATCGATGACCTCGTTGCCAAAGAAATGGCAGCACCAACCCAAGACGACGGCTTAGGTGGTTTATTTGCAGAAGCAAAAAACCCAGAGTCGATCAAACAGTCGATGGTTGCGGCACAGTCATTGTGCCAAGAAAAATTCGCCTCTTATGAAAATATCACCAAGCACATTACCGCGCCAGTTCGCGCGTATCGTACTTTTGAAGAAGCCTTCTTCTATATTTTCCACTTTGGTACGCAATACCGCTCATTGATCCTGATCTTGATGATTGCTTTCGCTGCGATTGCAACCACCTTGAATCGTCATCACTTGACCCTGCGTCCACCTCAAAGTGTGCTCGACTATCGCGTCTACTTTGCAGCGACCATCATCGGTAACGGTATTGGTCTGGTTGCATCGATCTTCTTCCTGCTCGGTCAGCGTGCTTCGGGCATCGCGATGGATGAAGTCACTCTGGCGATCAACGTCACGTGGCTGATTGTATTCGCCGCCTTGACCCTGATCAGCGTTGTGCAAGCGTTTAAAACACCGAAAGACGCCACCCCTGGCGGCAACTGGTTCCTCGCGTACCTGTCCATCCCGCTGTATGCGGTCATGGCGGTGGTTGCCGGCTCCGTGTTCTTCCTGCAAAACTACTACGGTGGTCTGCTGATTTACATGGGTCAGCTGTCTGACTACTCCGCACTGTTCCTCAGCCTGACCCTGTTCATCTGGATCGGTATGCTGCTGCGCCAAACCCGTCTGGTCGATATGCTGCTCGATATCTTCCGTCCGTGGGGTTTCTCACCAGAAGTGCTGACGTGGATCATCATGCTGTTTGCCGCACTGGCAACAGCCTATACCGGTGCATCGGGTATTTTCATTCTGGCAGCCGGTTCGATCATCTATTACGAAGTGGCCAATGCCGGTGCGCGTAAACAATACGCGCTGGCAGCGACCGCGATGTCAGGGTCACTCGGTGTGGTCTTGCGTCCATGCTTGCTGATCATCCTGATCACCGCGATGAACAAAGAAGTGACCTCTGACCAGTTGTACGGTCATGGTCTCTGGGTGTTCGCGATGACTTCGACCATCTTCTTGTTGATGTCCCTGATGGTGCGTGAAAAGAACGGTCCTAAATACCGTTTGGTTCCGGCCAAGATCGCGATGCCTGCTTCTGCACGTGCATTGGTTCCAGTTGCACCGTACGTCCTGATCATGGTTGCCGTCGTTGCGTTCTATCGCTACGCACTGGACACCAAACTCGACGAATACACCGCAGCGATGATTCTGCCGTACGTCATGCTTGCCATCGTGTTCTTTGACAAGATCCGCCGTGAGCCAGCATCGACCGAAGCTCATGTTATCGCCCCGGGTGGTAATGTGCCTGCAGCCCCAGTCGAACGCCGCGCAGCGGAAGAGACCGTGGGTGGCGATCGTCGTAGTGGTAAAGACCGCCGTGTCACCTTTGAAATGGCGATCCGTACTGCAACCAACGAAACCATCGGTCACATCGGCGCGCTGCTGCTCCTGATGTCACTGTCGATGAGCTTGGCGGGTGTGGTAGAACGTACCGGCATCATGCACTCGTTCCCGCATGAATTCTCCAGCATCTGGGTCGCGATGACCTTCCTGATGTTGATCAAAGTGTTCTTGGGTATGGTCATGGAGCCGATGGGCGCGATGCTGCTGGTGTCGACGACACTTGCGCCTATCGCCTATGCCAATGGCATCGATCCAGTGCATTTCTGGATGATGGTATTGACCGCACTGGAACTCGGCTACCTGCTGCCACCAGTCGCACTGAACCAACTCTTGACCCGTCAGGTCGTTGGGGAGGATGTGATGAATGCAGCCGACTCCGAAGTCCGTCACAAGTCGTTCTACTATCGCTATGAGCGCTGGTTGCTGCCTGTGATGGTAATCGCGGTGAGCTTGCTGCTCGTAGCCTATGTCCCGCTATTCTTCTACAAGCACTAATCGCTTGAGTTGAAAGTAAAAAGCACCGCTTAGGCGGTGCTTTTTTATGGGCGGTCGATGGCTAGGCTTTGAGGGTGTATAAGGTGCCAAGCCCCTAGACGCATGGTACCGACGGCACGACAACCCTGTGAAACATGGCGTATCCATGCCAAGAGATTGGCCGTATACAACCGTTCACCATGGTGTGGCGCGAGGACGATATGATGCAGCATGGGGCGGTGGCGTGCAGACCCTTGTAAGGGACGAGTTTGATAGACGCTGATGCAATACGGCTAAGGGCGTATTGCATCCTATGGCCTAATCCATACCTTCCTTAGCCTCTTTCTTCTCCCCCCGCGGCACACACAGCACCAACGCCACCAAGATCAGCAGCATGCCGCAGATGCTGACGGCATCGGGATATTCCTGCCAGATCAGCGCGGCAAAGATACCGGCAAAGATAATCGCGAGGTAGTTGGCGGGGCCGATCTGGCCCGCGGGGGCGTAGCTGTAGGCTTTGGACATACACAGTTGGCTTAAGGTGGCGAGGATCCCCGCACCGGCGAGGTAGAGCAGCTCGGTCTGGTGGTAGGGACGCCAGTGGTACAGCATGGGGATCGCCGACAGCACGGTGCCGATCAGGCAGAAATAAAACACGATGCGCGTGGTCGGCTCGGTGGCGGTCAGGGCGCGCACGGTCACAAACGCCATCGCGGCAAACAGGCTGGAGACGATACCGATCAGCGACAGCAGGTTAAACATGGCATCGGTGGGCTTGGCCACCAGCAGCACGCCCACCAGCCCGACCCCCGCCGCCAGCCACATCACCCGCGTCATGCCTTCCTTGAGGAAAATCCACGCCACCAGCGGGATAAAGATCGGTGAGGAGTAGGTAAAGACCATGGCATTGGACAGCTTGAGATGGGCAATGGCATAAAAGAAGCCATACATCGCCAGCACCCCGATGATCGCCCGCCAACTGTGCATCCACACCTGCTCGGTCTTAAAGTAGGCCGGGCCTTTGATCAGCAGCAACGGTGACAGCATGATCAGTCCGGTCAGGTTGCGGAAGAACACCACCGCGTAGTTATCGACCGTATGCGAGGCATAGCGGATCAGGACGCCCATTAGGGCAAATAGGCA
Source organism: Aquirhabdus sp. (assembly GCA_030152425.1). Lineage (GTDB taxonomy): Bacteria > Pseudomonadota > Gammaproteobacteria > Pseudomonadales > Moraxellaceae > Aquirhabdus. The sequence goes on along the minus strand of JASLJP010000198.1, from coordinate 22,171 downwards.
GGCAGACAGGGCGATCAGGGCAAGGCCGCGGCCTATTTGAGGGGTATCAGCGTTCAAGACGTGCAGCTATAGCCAAGCAGGGGGCTTAGTTTAACAGATCTTGCCGTGTGCATGCGGGAGGGAAGGCGGCACGGCAGTCGGTGCCACCGTGCAAAACAGTTGCTGAAGAAGCAGCGCTTAAGGTGCGCTGCTTTCCAGTTGTTTGATTTGCTGTTCTTTTAGCGCGATGATTTTATTCTGCACTTCGAGCTGCTTGGCCAGTGAGGCTTTCTGGGTTTTGAGGCGGGTGTATTCGTCATTTAGACGATCCAGCTCTTCTTCAGCGGTAGCACGGTCGGTGGGTAGCGGCGTGGCTGCAGGGCTGCTGGCTGCTGCGACGGTGGTCGCTGGGGCGGAGGCTGTTGCGACAGTCGTCGTGGTGGTCGTCGTGGCGACTGGCGCACTGGCATCCACAGCGGCAGGTGCCGGCGCTGTCGTGACCGCCGCCACGGGGGCATTGGCGATTTTAGGCGTCGGTTTCGACGTGCTCAGCTTGTACACGATGCCGATCAGGAGCAGCAATACGACACCCGCGATGATGATCGGGGTCAGGGACTTCTTGGTAACAGCACGTTCCTTCGGCAACATGTTCGGGGCATTCCATACCAAATTAATGAGAATCGGCTGAATCTGTGACGTCCAGCACGTATTTATACAGGTTCATGTACATGTAGGCTAAAACCTTGCATTTGCTTGGTTTAACGTCTTGATTCTAGCGCACTGATCGCAACTGTACCACAGTCACGACCGATTCTTCAGCATCTTTGGCGATCGGTTCAAACGAGCCTTTGGACTCGACCGTGGTCGGTCTGCGCTCGATATGACCGCACTCGACGCACTCGATCCACTCATCATCGGGTGCGATAAAGATCATGACCTTATCCTGAGCCTGACAGGCGCTACAGCGCGCGCCGGCGATAAAACGTTTTTTGATGGTCATGGAGTTGGCCTAGTGCGTGGTCGGGGGCGTCGTTTGGGCGGTGTGCTGGCCGATCCAGCCCTTATGCCGCAGCAGCGGGGTGATGGATGGCTCGCGCCCGCGGAAGTTTTTAAAGGTGGTCAGGGCATTTTGGCTGGCACCGGCAGCGAGGATGCTCTGGCGAAACGCCGCACCGGTGCTGCTGTTAAAGATGCCTTCCTGCTCAAAGCGGTCAAAGGCATCGGAGGCCAGTACTTCCGCCCATTTATACGAATAATACCCTGCCGCGTAGCCCCCGGCAAAGATATGGCTAAAGCCATGCTGAAAACGGTTGTAGCTGGGCTGCGGCAACACCGACAACTGCTGACGCAGGCCATCGAGTACCGCTTGTACTTGGGAGATATCCGGCGCGGGGGTTAAATGGTGGATGTCGAGATCGAACAGGGAAAACTCGATCTGACGCAGTGCCTGCATGCCGCTTTGAAAATGCCGCGCCGCCAGCATGGCGTCGAGCAGGGTCAGCGGCAGGCTGTCACCTGTGGCGTGGTGACGGCTAACCAGTGCCAAAGCATCCGGCTCCCACGTCCAAAACTCCATAAACTGGCTCGGCAGCTCCACCGCATCCCACGCCACGCCATTGATGCCCGCGACCGACAGCACATCGACTTCGGTCAGCATATGGTGCAGGCCATGGCCAAACTCGTGAAACAGGGTTACCAGCTCATCGTGGCTGAGCAGCGCCGGATTGCCATCGACCGGCGGGGTAAAGTTGCCGACCATAAACGCCACCGGCAACTGCGTGCCATGACTGTCGCTGTGCATGCGCGGGCGGAAACCGCTCATCCACGCGCCGCCGCGTTTACCCGTGCGGGCATACAGGTCAAAGTAAAACCCGGCGATGACATTGCCATGCTCGGAAATCTCAAAATACTGTACTTCGTCCGCCCAGACCGGCGTGGCGCGCTGCTCGATGTCGATGCCATACAGGCGCTTGGCGACCTGAAACAGTCCCGATATCGCCACATGGGCAGGGAAGTAGGGCTTCAATGACTCTTGCGACAGGTTGTATTTGCGCTGTTTGACCTTCTCGGCCAGATAGGCAGCATCCCACGGCTGCAGGTCGATCAGGCCGATCTTTGCGCCTTCGGTTTTCAGTTCGGTGAGGTCTTGCTGGGCGGCATCGCGTGCCTTGGCGGCGATATCGACCAAAAACTCACGCACGGTCGCCACATCAGGCGCCATCTTGCTGGCCAGCGATAGCTCGGCATAGCTGTGGAAACCCAGCAACTGCGCCATTTCCAGCCGCAAAGCGAGGATCTCGGTAATGATCGCGCTGTTATCCTGCTCGGCTGCTCCTGCCGTTTGGGCGAGGTCGGACGCACGGGTCACATAGGCGCGGTACAGCTCCTCGCGCAGGGCACGGTCATCGGCATAGGTCGAGATAGCGATATAGACCGGCGCATCCAATGTAGCCAGCGCCTCGGGGGCGATTTCACCCTCTGGGGTGCGGGTCTGTGCCATCTGTTTGACCAAGCTCACGGCCGACTCGGGCAGACCACTTAGCTCGGCCGCGGTCAGTGGGCGTTGGTAGGCTTGAGTCGCGTCGAGCAGATGGTCGGAGAAATGCGAGGACAGCTGCGACAGCCGCTCGGTGATGGCGGCATAGCGCGTCTTGGCCGCACCCTCCAGCGCCACACCCGACAGTTTAAAGTCGCGTAGCGACAGGCGTACGGCCTCTTGGCGCGCGGGCGACAGCGCGGCAAAGCCTGCGCTTTGTTCGATGGCGGCATAGGCATCAAACAGCGCCTTGTTTTGGCCTTGTTCGGTGTAGTAGCGCGACAGCTCGGGCAGCAGGGCGTTATAGGTTTCGCGTAGCTCTGGGGTGTTGCAGGTGGCGTTCAGGTTGGACAGCACGCTCCACACCTGATGCAGGCGATTTTCGAGGGCTTCGAGCTGATGGATAAAGTCAATCTCGTGCCCCGCACTGATATGCGCGGTCTGGTTGAGCAGCGCAAACGCCTCGGCCAACAGCGCCTCGATATCCGACTTCATATCGGCATTGGTCAGGGCGGGGAAGTCAGGCAGCGGGAGGCGTGCAGGGAGGAGTGGCAGGGGATCGAGAATGGCGTTCATAGTGTGCATCTGTTCTAGGAAATCTATCTGCTATTAATAAGGCGCGCGCCGTCTAGTTTCAATGGGTTTTTAGCAGGACTATCGCAGGATTTTCGTGGTAGATAGTTTGTTTGCTGCTAATACGCCATTGCATAAAAATGCCCACCCCGCCACAGGGGCAGGATGGGCACCGTCACTGAGCCGAAACGTTTAGCTGGCGTGGGTTGGCGCGGTTTTCTTGACCTTGAACCATGCTGCGTAGAGCGCAGGCAGGAACAGCAGGGTCAGCACCGTCGCCACGATCAGGCCGCCCATGATCGCCACCGCCATTGGACCAAAGAACACGCTGGCGGTCAGCGGGATCATCGCCAGTACCGCAGCCAGCGCCGTGAGGATGATCGGGCGCAGACGGCGCACCGTCGCCTCGATTACCGCATCCCAAGGCGGTAGACCTGCCTCGATGTCCTGCTCGATCTGGTCGATGAGGATCAACGAGTTGCGCATGATCATGCCGGACAGTGCGATGGTGCCGAGCATCGCGACAAACCCAAACGGCTGGTTAAACAGCAGCAGGAAGAGGGTGACGCCGATCAGCCCCAGCGGCGCAGTCAGGAAGACGATGATCGAGCGCGAAATACTGCGCAGTTGTAGCATCAGCAGCGTGATCACCACCACCAGAAACAGCGGCATACCGGCATTGACCGAGTTTTGGCCGCGTGCCGAGTCCTCGACCGTGCCGCCCACAGCCAGCACATAGCCCGTCGGTAGCTTGGCGCGGATCGCATCCAGTGTCGGCGAGATCTGGTTGACCAGTGTCACCGGCTGGGTGGCGTCATAGATATCGGCGCGCACGGTCACCGTCGGTAGACGATTACGTCGCCAGATGATGCCTTCTTCAAAGCCATACTCCAGCGTGGCAATTTGCGACAGGGGCACGGTGCCGCCGTTGCTGGTCGGCACAGCCAGACTGCTGAGCTGATTCACCGCGTTGCGTTCCAGCGACAGGCCGCGCAATTGGATGTCGATCAGCGATTTGTTCTCGCGGAACTGACTCACAGTGACCCCCGTCAGGGCGCTCTGCAGGAAGTTGGCCAGATCCTGACTATTCACCCCCAGCGCACGGGCGCGATTCTGGTCGAGATTCAGGAATATCGACTTACTCGGCTCTTCCCAGTCGAGGTGGACGTTGACCACATGCGGGTTTTCCTGCACCTTGGCCGCCACCTGACGCGCCAGCATACGCACGTCATGGATGTCCTCACCCGAGACGCGGAACTGTACCGGATAGCCGACCGGAGGGCCATTCTCGAGTCGTGAGACGCGGGTGCGGATATCGGGAAAATCGTGGTCCATGGTATGGATCAGCCAGGTGCGCAGCCGCTCACGGTCTTCCAGCGTCTTGGCCAAGATCACGAACTGGGCAAAGCTGGCCTGTGGCAATTGCTGATCCAGCGGCAGATAGAAGCGCGGTGAGCCAGTTCCGATATAGCTGACATAGTTGTCGATGCCCTTTTGCGTTTTCAGCAGGGCTTCAAGTTTCTTGGCCTGCGTTTCGGTCGCCGTCAGCGATGCGCCCTCAGTCAGTTTCAGATCGACCATCAGCTCCAGACGGTTGGACGACGGGAAAAACTGCTGCGGCACAAAGCTAAACAGGAAAATCGAGGCGATAAACGCACCCACGGTAATGGCGATCACCGTCTTGCGATAGGTCAGACACCACTCGACCGCCGCGCGGAAGCGCGTGTAGAACTTGCTGGCGTAGGGGTCATGATGCGGCTCGACCGCCGTGACCACCGGTGGCTCATTGTCGTTGTCTATTTCGGCATTCGGCGCATTTTTGGGAAAAAAGCGTTCTTTGAGCGAAGGTTTGGCCTTGCCGCTCTCTGCGGCTACGATCTTGGCGCGTGCTTTGGCGCGCAGTTTGGCATAGTCGGGCAGCAGCAGATCGCCCAAATACGGCACAAAGATCACCGCCGCCAGCCACGAGACCAGCAGGGCAATGGTCACCACCTCGAAGATCGAGCGGGTGTATTCACCGGTACTCGACGCCGCCGTGGCGATGGGCAAAAAGCCCGCCGCCGTGATCAGGGTGCCGGTCAGCATTGGGAATGCCGTGGAGTTCCACGCGAACGTCGCGGCTTGTAGACGGCTGAGACCCTGCTCCATCTTGATCGACATCATCTCGACAGCGATGATCGCATCGTCGACCAGCAAGCCCAGCGCCAGCACCAGCGCACCCAGAGAAATCTTGTGCAAGCCAATGTTGAAGTAGTGCATCACCGCAAAGGTGATGGCCAGTACCAGCGGGATGGCCAGTGCCACCACCGTACCGGTACGAAAGCCCAATGAAAAGAAGCTCACGATCAAGACGATGATCACCGCCTCAGCCAGCGCGTCGACAAATTCACTGACTCCAGCTTTCACCGCCGCAGGCTGATCAGAGACCTTGCTCAGTGTCATGCCCACCGGCAGGGTTTGCTGCACTTTGGCAAAGCTGTCTTGCAGGTTTTTACCCAGCGCCAAGATGTCACCGCCGGCTTTCATCGAGACTTCGATGCCAATGGCATCCTGCCCCATAAAGCGCATACGCGGCTGCGCCGGATCGCTAAAGCCGCGATGCACATCAGCGATATTATCCAGCACCAAGGTGCGATTGCCGATCTGGATCGGGAAATTGCGAATCTCGTCGACGGTTTTAAAGCGGCCGCTGACGCGCAGTTGAATACGGTCGGTCGGCGTCTCAAAGAAGCCAGCCGAGGTAATGGCATTCTGCGCATTTAGCGCTTGTTGCACGACAGAGAGCGGAATGCCGAGGCTGGCGACTTTGGTGTTCGACACCTCGACCCAGATTTTTTCACTTTGCAGACCGAGCAGATCGACCTTGGAGACATCGGGCACGTTTTCCAGTTCGAGCTGGATGCGGTCGGCGTAGTCTTTGAGCACGGCATAGTCAAAGCCTTTGCCGGTCAGCGCATAGATATTGCCGTAGGTATCGCCAAATTCGTCGTTAAAAAACGGCCCTTGCACTCCGGCGGGTAGGTTTTGCTTGATATCGCCGATCTTTTTGCGCACCTGATACCACAGTTCGGGAATCTCGCTGGAGTGCATCGAATCGCGCGCGATAAAAGTCACCAACGACTCGCCCGGCCGCGAATAGGAGATGATTTTGTCGTAGTTGCCGGTTTCCATCAGTTTCTTTTCGACCGGATCGGTGATCAGCTTCGACACCTCCTCGGCATTGGCGCCCGGCCAATAGGTCTGCACCACCATCACCTTAAAGGTAAACGGCGGGTCTTCGCTCTGACCGAGTTTTTTATAGGACAGCGCGCCGATGATCCCGAGCAGGATCATGAAATACAGCACCAGTTGGCGGTTGCGTAGCGCCCACGCAGAGAGATTAAAGTTCATGGCATTAACCTTATTTCGTGGACACGGTCGTGGTGGTTACGGCTTGCGGTGCTGCACTGGCGTGTACTCCACTTTGGGACGTCACCACGCGGTTCTGGCGGTCTACGGCTTGGATCTTCTGCCCATCGTGCAGCAGTTGTACACCGGCCACCACCACCCAGTCCGACGGTTTCAGACCGGACAGTACTGGCACAGACTCACGGTCATAGGTGCCCAGCGTGACCATGGTGCGTTTGATGGTCGACGTCGCCGGATCCAGTACCCAGACATAGGGCGCGCCCTGTTCGGCGGTCACCGCAGACAGCGGTACGGACAGTGCCGATGCGGTACGCGCATCGGCGGCATAGACCCGAGCGCTCTGGCCGATATCGACCGGTGCATTCGGGTTGTCAAAGGTGATGCGCGTAGCAAAGGTGCGGGAGTCATCCGCAGCCGGCGATAGCTCGCGGACATGGGCGGGGAAGCGTGCATCAGGCTGTGACCACACGGTCACCGTCACGGCTTGGCCGATGCGAAAGCGCGGCACATCCTGCTCCGGCAGGCCGATCAGCACCTCACGGTCGCCCGCGGCGGCCAGGGTATAGACCGATTGACCCGCAGCCACGACCTGTCCGGCCTCAACCAGACGCTGCACCACCACGCCATTGGTCGGCGCGCGCAGTTGGGTGTAGTCGGTTTGGTTCGTTGCGACGTTGTATTGCGATTTGGCTTGTTGCAGTGCCGAGACGGCTGATTTGTATTGGTTTTCGACCTGATCAAACTGTGAGCGGCTGATGGCGTTCGGGGCGAGCAACTGCTGATAACGTGCCAGCTCGGCTTTAGCCACGCGCTCATTGGAGACGGCGCTGGCCAGTTGTGCTTCTGCGGAGCTGCGTTGGAGTTGCGCATCTTGCGGGTCCAGCTCGGCGAGCAATTGGCCGCGTGTCACGCGATCTCCGGCATCGACCATGCGCTTGATCACCTTGCCGCCGATCCGAAACGCCAGTTGGGGCTGGACACGGGCGGTGACCACACCGGCATAGCTATTGAGCGCGGTGCTGGCGGTGACGGGCTGGACCACCATCGCTGGACGGGGGGGCGGAGGCGGGGCTTCTTTATGGCCGCAGGCAGTCAAGAGCAGCGTGGCAGCGACTGTGGTAGCCACAGTCGTGGCCAATGTCGTGCTGATGTGACGCGGATAGCGTGACTGAGACATGGGAGCGATCCTCGTATACTTTTTGCTTTATTGTGCGCTGTTCAGCGGGTCGTCTGAAATTAGCACAAATTTTCGTCGATGCGGTGAATAATTGCTATACTATGCAGTATAGAAACATTAGTAAACCCCATAGTTCACTATTTGGCAACTATTTTGTACCAAGCCGTACGAATTTGCCTGCGGGCTGGAGTAAACCGTTCACCATGACTATCGCGACGACAGCTACCCTCGCTCAGCCCACTGCCCCCGGTCGTCCCAAAGATCTGGCCAAGCGTGCTGCCATCCTGCAGGCCGCCAAGACGCTGTTTTTAAAGTTGGGCTATGACGGAACCAGCATGGATGCCATCGCGGCCGAGGCGGGCGTATCCAAGCTCACGGTATACAGTCATTTTAATGACAAAGAATCGCTGTTTTCCGCTGCGATCGAAGGACATTGCGCCAATCGTCTCCCGCCACTGTGCTTTGATTTGGCGCTCGAAGCGCCGATCGAGCAGGCGCTCTATACCGTGGCCTGTCGTTTTCAGGATATGTTGAATGACGCGGAGGCGATAGACCTGCATCGTCTGATGGTGGGCATGGCCGCGCAAAATCCGGCGCTGACCTTATTGTTTTTCAATGCTGGACCCCAGCGTGCGATCAATGAGATGGCGCGCCTGCTGCAGCAAGCGCATGATCAGCGCAAACTCGATATCCCCGATGTGACTATGGCGGCGGAGTATTTCTTATCGTCGTTTAGTGGCTGTACTCACTTTCGCCGTATCTTGGGCATCGACACCCAGAGTGACGCCGCAGCCAGCGCGGCCTATGCGCGTGAGATCGTGCAGCGCTTCCTGCGCAGCTATCGCGTCGGCGCGTGATGCTTTTATTTGAGCTCCCACAGCGCGCGCCACATGCGTTTTAGCAAATTGCGCTGCGCCGGGGTGAGCTGTGAGTTGCTCGATATCCCATAGTTTGTAGGGCGATGGTCACCGCTAGAGGTCGCCACCGTCCGCTGCCCCACGGTAAATTCGCTACTGCGCTGCGCCCACGTGGTGTTCAAGGGCATATCCACCCGCCGTTTTTTGACCACCTCGGGCAGACTGGGCATCAGATCCAGTCCGATACGGCGATTCAGCTCGGCCAGACTGATCACCTCCACCTGATTTGACGCGTCATTCGGTGCAAAATACACCCCAGCCGCCTGTCTGCGCGGGAAATACACCACCTTAAACACATCCGAAGGCACGACCACGTTGCCGATCTGGCGAAATTCATCGCCGATAAACGCCGCGCCGGTGATCACATAGGCCTCACCTTCCAGCTTGACCAGTTCACGGGTGGCTTCTTCCAGCGCACGCCAAGGGTGCTGGTTGTTATAGCGATCTTGCGGCACGATATTGGCCAGCGAAAAACTATTAAACTGCTGCTCACGCGTGCCCATATCGCCATTGGGGGACATATGGCCCCGGTCATAGCCGCTGCCCTTATAGTCGTTGAGCGTCGCGCGCTGATCGAAAGGCAGCTTGGTTTCTTCATGAAAGTTGTTCAACCGGCTCAGGGTCTGTGCCCCTTCGATCCGTGCGCGGGTCAGGTGCTGCGCCGACCACAGCGGCGTCCGCGTCACGCCGGAGTACATCACGGTAAACCCATCAAAGCACAGCTCGGTGGTGTTGGTCGCCAGCTTGGGGTTGACGAAGTTGGGCGCATCGCCCAGATAGTAGTTGACGGTACATTCCGGCGGCGAGCGCCCGTCGTCTTCCTCGGCATCGGTCTGCGATGGCGGGGCACTGGCCGTGGCGCTATGTGGTGCATAGCCTGCAGGCGCATAGGCCGTCGCGCTTTCGGCATGCAGCACGGGGCTGCCGCTCAGTGCAATGATCAGGATCAATAGTGGCGAGGGGGATATACGCTGGGCAAACATGGATAGGTTTTTCATCACATCAAACAAAAAATAGCCCCTGCAGGTCAGACCTGTCGGGGCATGTCTAGACCGCCTTAGATCTCGATCTGACTGCCCATCTCCACGACACGGTTAGTCGGGATCTGGAAAAAGTCGCTGACCGCACTGGTGTTGCGCGACATCGAGATAAACAGTTTTTCACGCCACGGCGACATGCCATCGCCCACGGTATGCAGAATCCGCTCGCGCGAGACAAAGAAGCTGATCATCATCATGTCGAACGGCAGTTTGAGCTGCTCCAAGCCATACTCTACCGCTACTGGCACGTTGGGCTGCTCTTTAAAGCCATAGCGCGCCACCAGTCGATAAAACCGTTCATTGATCCGCTCGACCGTGATGCGTTTTTCTTCCGCGATATACGGCACATCCTCGGTGATCACTGTCATCAAGATATTGGTTTCATGCAAGATCTTGTTGTGCTTTAAGTTGTGCAGCAGTGCATGGGGCACCACCGTCTGGCTGGCGGTCATAAAGATCGCCGTACCCTGCACGGTATGCGCCGAAGTCGTCACGCTGTTGATAAACAGATCCAGCGGCAGCGTCTCCATCTGTAGCTTGGACAGCAGCAGCTCACGACCCCGTTTCCATGTCATCATGATGGTGAAGGCGATCACACCCACCAGCAGCGGGAACCAGCCACCGGCGATGATCTTGAGCGAGGTCGCGCCAAAGAACACCAGATCGAGGATAAAGAACGGCACCACGATCAGCAGTACCTTGACCTTGCTCCAGCGCCACATGCTGTACATGACGAAACCGACCAGCAGCGTATCGCACAGCATGGTCATGGTCACCGCCAGACCATAGGCCGCCGCCAGATTGGAGCTGGATTTAAACATCACCACCAGCACCAGAATCGCCGACAGCAGCAGCCAGTTTAAAAATGGAATATAGATCTGTCCGATCTCGGACTCTGAGGTATGCAGGACGGTAAAACGCGGCAAATAGCCCAGTTGCATCGCCTGCCGCGCTATCGAAAACACGCCTGAAATCACTGCTTGCGACGCGATCACCGTCGCGATGGTCGCCAGCACGATCATGGGGTATAGCGCGATTTCTGGCACCAGTTTATAAAAAGGATTTTCCACCGAGGTCGGGTCACGCAGCAGCAGTGCACCCTGACCGGCATAGTTGAGCAGCAGACATGGCAGCACCACAAAGAACCACGCCAACTGAATCGGCTTGCGGCCAAAATGCCCCATGTCGGCATATAGTGCCTCGCCACCGGTGATGGTCAGCACCACCGCACTCATGGCTAAAAAAGCAATGCCCGGGTGCGCCACGACAAAAGCGCCCGCCCAATACGGATTGACCATCTCCAAGATCGCCGGATTTTGCACGATGCTGAGGATACCGATCACCCCCAGCGAGATAAACCACAGCAGCGTGATCGGGCCAAAATAGCGACCCACCGAGCCTGTACCATTGCGCTGGATCATAAACAGCCCGATCAGCACCGCAAGGGTGATCGGAATGATATAGGGCGTGAAGATCGGTGTCGCGATCGACAGGCCCTCCACCGCCGACAGCACCGACACGGCAGGCGTGATGATGCCATCGCCAAAAAACAGCGCCGCGCCAAAAAGCCCGATGGCCACCAGCGCGGCGCGGGTTCTGGAACCGATTTTTTTATTGCGCAGACTTAGTGCCAGCAGCGCCATGATCCCGCCTTCGCCGTTGTTATCGGCATGCATGATGACCGCGACATATTTGATCGAGACCACGATCATGAGCGACCAAAAGATCAAAGACAGGATGCCCAGCACATTATGATGTGTGATCGCAATGCCGTGCGCGGCATGGAAACATTCTTTGAGTGCGTAGAGGGGGCTGGTGCCGATATCCCCAAAAACGATCCCCAATGCGGCGAGTGTCATCGCGGACATTGCGGGGCGTTGCGTAGAGACCTGCATAGGTTTAAACCCATCTGTACTGAATAGCGCCATGTTAGCACCGAATCTCTAACCGCCACAGATTCTATCTTAAAAATTCTGATTGGCTTTCAACGCAGTTTTCGTTAGACTACCGCCCCTTGGTGAGGTGTCCGAGTGGCTGAAGGAGCACGCCTGGAAAGTGTGTATATGTTAATAGCATATCGAGGGTTCGAATCCCTCTCTCACCGCCAAATGTAAGACCTGTAGGTTCCGCTACAGTGAAAGACCCCAGTATTCGTATGGTGCTGGGGTCTTTTGTTGGGTGCTGTTTTAGAATTTGCCCTCCAGCAGATACCCCAGCACTTCCGCCATCACGGCATTCACCGCCTGATACTGACTCGCGGGCGCAGCGCGCAGGACAGATTCGGATTGGATATAGGGCTGCTCCAGCAGTTCATCATTGCAATGGCTAATGATCGCATCGGCACTCTGCGCCGTGGTTTCCAGATGGAACTGCAGGCCGATCACGTGGCGGCCGAGCTGAAAGGCTTGGTTGCGGCAGGCATGGCTTTGGGCGAGGTGGATGGCATCGGGCGGTAGATCAAACGTCTCGCCATGCCAATGAAACACGGTGCTGGTCGGTGCAAAGTGAAAGGCATCGTCGCTGTGCGGGATGGCGGAGATGGGAAACCAGCCGATTTCTTTGACGTCATTTTTATAGACCCGTGCGCCCAAGCTATGGGCGATGAGCTGTGCGCCCAGACAGATCCCCAGTACGGGCTTCTGTGCGGCGATGGCACGGGCGATAAAGACGGCTTCCTCGGCCAGCCACGGGTAGTCGTGTACATCGTGCACACTCATCGGCCCGCCCAGCACGATCAGTGCGTCGATCTGATCCAGATCGGGTAGTGTCGCGTCTTGATAGAAGTGGCTATAACTGATCGTCGCGTCGTGCGCCACCAGCCAGTTTTCGATACTGCCCAGCCCCTCAAACGCCACATGCTGAAAAACATGAATTTTCATTGTTTCCTGACTCTTTAAATCCCCGACAGATGCTCATCCTCTCATATCGCCCCTGCATCGTGAAGGACTTGTGCGATGCAAATTAAACGCTGATTGCGCATATCCTGCCCGCATATTGTTTGAAATTCCTACAGAAATGCCAAAACCATCCCAAAATTAGTCATGCAGGCAGCGGCGCGGTCTGTTGTAATAAACAGCAAGGGTGTCGTACGACCGACTGTCTTTCGAGGGTGGGCGTGTACGGCAGCGAAAATTATTTTTTATGGGTGAATGACAGTGACCAAAGTGGCTATTTTGAAAGCAGGATATAAAGCGGCGCTGGCCGGCAGTGTACTGACCGCAATGCTGGCGATGACGGCATGCACCTCGATGTCGCCGCAAGGCCAACAACTGGGCTATGCAGCGGGCGGCAGCGCGATCGGCGCAATGCTGGGCAATAATGTCGCCGGTACGCCGGGTGCGGCGATCGGCGGCGCGCTGGGTGGTGGTATGGGAGCCTCGACCGCTGGTGGCAATCGTAAAACAGCCGTGCGCGCGGCGATTGGCAGTGGTGTCGGCGCTGTGGTCGGTCAGGAAATGATCGGCGGTGAGGGGGGTGCAGCGATTGGCGCGGCTTTGGGCAGTGCCGCGGCCACCGCCTATAGCGAGCGCAACTCACAATAACCCGCCCCCAGCATCCGACCAAGCCCATCCTGTGATGGGCTTGGTCATTTCTGCCCTACACGGATGATCCCGCGCGGGCGGGATACGTTTGGGTGCTTAGTGACACTTTAGGTCAGTGCAGTGCTGCGCCCGATGCGCTGGCAAGGCCGAGATATAAGGGTTTGTGCTTAGGGCACGCGCTTTGCATGCCTGCCTTGCAGATCGGCAATGGATGCCGACGGGTCAGGGGATTACAGGATGTTTATAAAAACAACAGGTTATTTGGGTGCAGGGCTGGCTGTATGGCTGATGGGGATGACATTGGCACAGGCAGGGGCACTGTTTAAATGGGTGGGGGAGGATGGTAGCGTGCACTATAGCGCCCAGTCTCCCGTGCTCAATAAATCCCAATCCATGCAGCGCCTGCGCCTGCATGCCAAAGGCAGCAAAGAAATTTTAGCGCCGGACTTCGACAGTAGTCGTAACATCGTGGCCGAAGAAGCCAATGCCATGATGTCCCAAGATACCGAGAGCGCCCGTGTACAGCGCAATCCGCAACAAGGACAACGCAAGCAGCAGCATGACACCGAGTCGTCGAATATGCAGGTGCATGCCACGCAGTCCACAGATCGCAGCAGATCTACGCCACAAAACGACGGTTCGCCGAAAAACGTCGTCGATGCACTCACCAATCCAGTGCAAATGCAGTAGTCTCCCCTTAAACAGGGGGTACCCAATCCTGCCTTCCCTCTGTTAGCTTGGCTGGTATACAGATCAGCCATGCTTGGCGATTGATTTTAAAGAAATCGGGGATGCAGATGGGACGCTTTAATTATAATTTAATCAGTGCTGTATGTGTGGGCGCCCTCGCGCTGACGGGTTGTCACGATACCGACGACAGCACGCTTGCGGCCAATCCCCCTACGCCTAGCGCACCGACCAGCACGGTCTCGGGTACGGCTGCAGTGGGTCAGGCGGTCAGTGGCGCACATGTCGTGCTCACCTGTGGCGGTGGACATACCTATGGCAAGGCTGCGCCTTTGATTACCACCAATAGCGGCGGCGTCTATACCGCCAAAGTACGTACGGACAGCCTGCCCTGTGCGGCAGCAGTCAGCGGCGGGACATTGCCCGCCGGTGTGACCCTGCATAGCGTGACTACGACCAATGGCGCACAAGTGCCACTCAACATCACCCCGTTGACCGATTTGGTACTGATCAAAGCCCTACAGCACGGCTCGGTCGATGCGGCGTCTTGGCTGGCACATCCGGTTGCGACCAATCTGCCCAATGCCGAGGCAATTGCTTCTGCCACCGCAGCGCTTAAAACCGCATTCACGGCCAAAGGCTATGTCTGGCCGACGACGCCAAACTTTAATCCACTGACCAGCAAGTTGACCCCTGAGCTAGCAAGCGACCTCTATGACACGCTGCTGGATGCGCTGGGCAGAGCGCTCAATGCCGCCGCATCAGACTATCCCGCCTTGGTCAGCAGTTTTATCGGCGGTGGCTCACTGCCCACTGCACCCGTACTGACCCCACCCTCCGAGCCGCTGACCTGTGCCAGCATTACTAAACCTAAAGCGGCTTTGTCAGACCTGACGCCTTTTGTTGGCACCTATCAGGTCAAGATCGGCAGCAGTACGACCGCGACACCGCTGACCATCGCTACCAATGGCAACATCACCCTCAACGGCCAAACGGCCACCGCCTCCGATGTCTGCGGTCCATTCGTACAGAGCAATGGCCAAGGGTTGCTCATCTTAGCCAGCAAGACCACCAATTTCCGCGTCAATGTGTTTAAAGACACGGCCGGCAAGATCACCACCGAAGGGCCGGACTTCACCGGTAGCCCCGACTATTTCTTTGGTGAAAAAGGGACTACACCTCCAGTCACACCGCCCGTAACCCCACCGACCACGCCAGCCAGCAACGGCATACTGGGCAAGGTGTACAACACGGTATTGCCCGGCGACTATGTGCTGCAGTGCAGCGAAGGTGGCCCGATCGGTGCGACCACGCCGATCAACGTCACCATCAAGGCCGACGGCAGCAGCACGCTGAACGGCCAACCGCTGGTGGATGCCACGCATAAGGGCACCAGCACCTTGGAGTTTCATCGTGATCTGAGCAGCACGCTCACCAGTCTGGATCTTAAGATCGAACAGCACGGCGGCAACTATGTCGTGCTGGGCTGGAAAGCAGATGGCTCGTTTTATCCAAACAGCGCTTTCGTCAATGACAAAGTGCAGGTCTGCTATAGCCATACGGGTCATACCGCGCCTAGCGCCAGCAGCCAAGTGGTCAGCGCCATTCCGACCCTCTTTACCTCCTTGCCACGCAGCGAAACCCTATCGAGTTGCTCAGGGCTGGGCAGTACACCGCCGGGCGCGCAACAGTTGATCGTGACGGCAGCGGGTACAGCGCAGTTTGGCAGCGATGCGTTTACCGCCAATCACCTGCATAGCGTGACCGATAAGACCTTCTTTGCCGCGACCAGCAGCAGTACCAACGCGGTGGAGTTTGCCGATGCCAGCAACCTTGCTGCGGTGCGTACCTTGGCGATCACCTTTGATCATGCCTACAAAACCACCTCGGCAACCTCCAATGCCAATGGATTTTTGTCCTGTACTCCGTAAATAGCTGCCCATTCCATGCGGTTTGCCCCCGCTAAACGCAGGAAACAGTCGTAAAAAAGCAGTACAAAACAGGACAGCAGTGGTGCCGAGTGCGCCACTGTTTTTTTTATGTAGCAACGGCGGCGTGTACATGAAATTAGCCACAAATACCCCCGATTCGCGGGGTGTTTTACATTGATGGTTTTTTGTAACCTTGGTGCCTCTATTACGCCATGGAAGACGATAAAATGCGCAACTTCAAACAATTCAGCCAACTGGGTCTACATTTCGGGGTGGGCTTGCTTGCCGTAACGGCGCTCACCCTGACCGCCTGCAACAACAATGACGACGACAACACACCCGCACCCCCAGCCGGCCCTGCCAACGTCACGCTGACGGGTACTGCCGCGACCGGTAAAGCCTTCGTCGGTAAGATCGAAGCGGTCAACAAAGCCGGTGTGAAGTCCGCACCGGTAACCGTCAATGCCGATGGCAGCTATAGCGTCGTCGTCGCAGAGGGCGCGCCTTATTTGCTGCACGGCATCGATCCATCGGGCGATCCGACCAAAGACCTATACTCCTACGCCGCAGCGGTAGGCAAAACCAACGTCACCTCGCTGACCACCCAAGCCCTGCTTGATGCCAATGACAATAAACCGCTGGCCGCACTGGTCAGCGCATGGGCGACAGCCTCACTCAACGATGCCAAAGTACTGGCCTCGGCCAAAAAAGTCACCGCCAACCTCAGCGCGATCCTGACCGCCAAAGGCCTGACCGATGTGCCGAAGATCAACCCGTTTAAATTCAATTTCGTCGCCGGATCGCACACAGGCTATGACGCCGTGCTCGACCAGATCAAGATCAGCTACAACTGCAGCGCATCGCTGTGTAGCTATGATGTCAAAAACGGCGAGTCGTCCTTTAGCTGGTCGGCGTCAATCGACACCAGCGGCATCACCTTTGATCTCAAAGATGTCACCAGCGGCGGCAACCCCGTGCCGACCGGCTCGTATAGTCTAGATATCGTCACCACGGTCAGCGGCTTTGCCTCACCGAAGGTCACCATCAACAACGTGCCCAAACCTGCCAACAAGTCAGAGTTCTGCTCGGCACCCAATACTCAGGACGCGTACAAAAACCTTGCTAACTTCAGTATCTTATCTTGTGATTTTAATGGCACTACTGGCCGCATCACTGCTCAGGTCACCAGTCCCATTGCCATCAGCTATACCATCGACTACACCTACCATTAAGGCGTAGCCGAACCAAAGCTGTCGCGGTACAACGACTAAGGTCCAGTGTCTGGGGGCCTTAGTTTTTTGCGTTGAGGCGCTGACACAAAAGATGCAGACGAAACAGCATGCTACTCGTCGCCAGACTGAAATCGGACAGTGCATCTGGACACTAATCCAGCATATGATATGACCCATTTCACACTTTAGACGTCTCGGCACGATCCGCGCACGAGCGCAAATGGATATAAGTTTCATGATGAATGCGCAAAAAAGATCTCCGGGGGAGCTGTTATTAGCAGCAGGGGGACTCATCACCGTATTGGCCGTGCTGGTCACGTGGCTGGCACTGCAAAGCCCATGGACCGGTCTGCGCTTTAGCGCTGAGGATCAGGCCGTCTCGATTTCAGCGGTTCAAGGCCCGTCGGCGCAGGTGCCTTTGGCGGTGATCAGCCATGTGAGCAGCGCCGCCGACCCTACGGGGCTGGATGTGATGCCGGACGATGTGCGCGAAGACCCGCACACCGTCGCCAGCTATGCCGATATGAACACCCTGTTTAGCCGCCAGCAGCAGCTATGGCAGATCTTGCAGTCGCCCAGTATCGACCTGCAACTCCGCGCAGCCGACGGCACGTCAACGACCCACACCATCCACCCCGTACCCCGCACCCTCAGCAGCCTACCGGCGGTCTTTTGGTTTCAGCTCATCGTCAGCAGTCTCGGCTTTATGCTCGGCTGCTGGATCTGGGTGCTGCGACCGTACGATATGGGCGCGCGTATGTTTGGTCTTATGAACTGCACGTATCCACTGTTTGCCTTTCCGGCGGCGATCTATAGCACGCGTGATCTGGCGTTGGCGGGCGATTATTTTCATACCCTGATGCTTGTCAATACCTGCGGTTCGTACCTTTTTGGCTGCGCACTGATGGCGCTGTTTTTGTCTTATCCGAAACAGCTGGTCAAGCCGATCTACCTGTGGCTGATCCCTGTGCTGTTTATGGGCTGGTTTGTGCTGGATGCCCTGCAGGCGTTGCCCGATCCGAGTACCGGCAGCGATCTGCCCGTGACCTTGGAAATGCTTATCGCCATCCTGTTCGCCGGGTGGCAGTGGCTCGCCAGTCGCCGTGATCCGATGGCGCGCGCGGCACTGCGCTGGTTTGCGGTCTCGGTACTGACCAGTTGCGGGCTGTTTGTATTCTTGGTGCAGAGCTCATCGTTGATCGGCGTGCAGTTGGGGCTGTCGCAGGGCTACGCCTTTGGGTTTTTTCTGCTCATGAATATCGGTCTGGCGCTGGGGCTACGTCGCTATCGACTGTTTGACTTGGACGAATGGGCGTTTCGGATTTTGTATTGGGTCGCGGGTGCACTGGCGTTGATCGCCTTGGATGCGATCTTGATCATCAAGCTGGAGCCGGCACTATCACTGGGTCTGGCAACGCTGATCTGCGCTTTGATCTGGCTGCCGGTACGCGGCTGGATTCAGCAGCGCATCATGCCGCAGCGCAAGATGAAAGAGCCGGAGCTGTTTAAAAACATCATCGAGGTGTCCTTTGCCACCTCGACACAGGAGCGCGCCCAGCGCTGGCAGGCATTGGTACAGCAGCTATTCGATCCGCTGCATATCCACCCGCTGACCGACCGTCAGATCAGCACGGTGAGTATCGAAAAAAACGGATTAGGGCTGCTATTGCCCGCCACGACCGGTGTGCCTGCCCTGCAGCTTGACTATCCATGGCAGGGGCGCACGCTGTTTTCCGCGCGGGATGTGACGCTGGCATCACAGCTCCTGACCCTGATGCAGCAAGCCGACAATGGCCGTCTGGCCTACGATCGCGGCGCGCAGGAGGAGCGTGGCCGGATCGCCCGTGACCTACACGACGACATCGGCTCGCGCCTCATGCTTGGCCTGCATCAGCAGGATATGGATCAGACCCGCCAGACCATCCGCCATTCACTGGCCGAGATTCGCACCATCGTCAGCGGTCTGGCTGGTGGGCAGCTTGCGTTGGCTGTGGTCATGCAGGAGCTCTATAACGAAACCGAGCAACGCCTCGAGGCCGCAGGCATCGCCTTACAGTGGACGTTGCCAGTGTTTGAGACCGATGTGGTATTGGGCTACAGCCTCTATAAAAACTATATTTCGATCATGCGCGAGCTGATCAGCAATATCGTCAAACACGCCCAAGCCAGTAGCGTCGAGATCACCACCGACTATAGCGCTGCTGGTCTGTCGACTACCGTCCGCGATGATGGGGTTGGGATGGTGGGCGGCGACACGACGGCCAAAGACCCACGCAGCGGTCATGGATTGGGCAATCTCAAACTGCGGGTTGAAAAACTGCACGGCCGCGTCAGCATCGAGTCCGCAGGTCATGGCACGACCGTCCATGTGGCAATTCCCGTCCAGCTACCCGGCAGTGTGACCGTATGATGCCGCTCGATGTGCGACGCTCACCCCATGTGCTGATCGTCGAGGATCAGCTCGAGATCAGTCAGTGGCTGCTCGAGATGGTCGGGCAGGTATACCCGATCTATACCGTCCAGTGCGCCGCGTCATTGCAGGATGCGCGGCAGCGGATACGGCTCGATCCAGCACCGGTGCTGGCCTTGATCGACCTCGGGCTACCCGATGGCTCGGGTGTAGACCTGATCCGCGAGATGGCGATCTCTCATCCCGACACGCAGCTCATCGTCGTGACGATTTATGACGACGACAGCCATCTGTTTGATGCGCTGGCCGCAGGTGCGCAGGGTTATCTGCTCAAAGACCAGACCGATTCGGTGTTTCAGCAGCACCTGAAGCTACTCGCCGAGGGGATTCCTGCCTTGTCTCCCAGTATTGCACGGCGTATGCTGAGTTACTTTCACGCCAGTCCTGAGCGCGCCGCCACGCCCAAGCCCGCCAGCCTGACGCCGCTAACCCCGCGTGAAACCGATGTCTTGAGCTGTATCGGCCGTGGCATGCGCATCAGCCAAGCCGCCAAGACCCTGCATATCTCCGAGCATACCGCCTCGGGTTATGTCAAAGACATCTACCGCAAGCTCAATATCTCCTCGCGCGCCGAGGCGGCACTGGAGGCGGATCGACGCGGGCTGACGTAATCTGGATCGAATTTAAAAAAACGAGGGAACAGTCATGATCTACCACGGTAGCTGCCACTGCGGCGCAGTCCAGTTTCAGGTCGAAGCACCGGAAATCATCACCTGTGAGGAGTGCAATTGCTCGATCTGCGCGAAAGCCGGTTTCCTGCACCTGATCGTGCCGCAGTCCAAATTTAAACTGCTCAGCGGTGCGGACAGCATCTCCACTTATACCTTCGGCACGGGTGTCGCCCAGCATAAATTCTGCAAGGTCTGCGGCGTTAAATCCTTTTATATCCCACGCTCCAACCCCGATGGGGTCGACGTCAACGTCCGCTGCCTCGACACGCGCCCCGAACAGCTGGTGATCGAACATTTTGACGGGCAAAACTGGGAGCATCACGCGCATAAGCTGGCGGGTAAGAGTCAGGAGTCTTAGGCGTGCAAATTTAACTCACAAAAAATCAACATGTTGTTATGTTAAATGTCGAGCCGTTAATACTTTAAGAACAAATCGTTACCCTCGCTTCCCGTGCACAAGCATACCCTCGCCCTATCAACGTCCCTACGGAAAGGGTGAGGAGTCATCATGAAATCTATTTATCCATTGACCCTGCTGGCGGCAACTTTGGCGCTGGCAGGATGCGGCGGCGGTGGCGACGACACGACGCCCAGTGGTTCAGGAACGCTCAACGTGTCCATGACGGACAATCCGTCCTGCGGTTTTAACCATGTCTGGGTCACCGTCAAACAAATCCGCGTCCACACCAGTGCCAATGCCAGCGATACAGAGTCAGGCTGGGAAACACTGACGCTGGCCACACCGCTGCGTGTGGACCTGCTGTCATTGACCAATGGTGTACTGGCGCAACTCGGTCAGATTCCACTGCCGGCCGGTAAGTACCAACAGATCCGCCTCGTGCTCGTGGCCAATGGCAATACCATCGTGCCGACCGGCCCGACGGGTGCGGATGAGCCTGAAGTGATCCTGTCGACGCCGAGCGCCACGCAAAGCGGCTATAAAGTCGTCGGTAACTTCACGGTGCAGCCGGATACCTTGACCGATCTGGTGCTGGACTTTGACGCCTGCAGCTCGGTGGTACAAAAAGGCAATGGCAAATACAGTCTGAAGCCCGTTGTCACCGCCACGCCGGTGGTGGTCAGCGGCAGGATCAAAGGCTTTGTTTCTCCGGCGGAAGCGGGTGCGACCGTCTATGCCGAGCAAAATGGCGTGGTGATCAAAGGCACCATCGCCAATGCAGATGGCAGCTTTACTCTGTCGCCGCTGGTTCAGAGCAGCAGCAACGGCAAGTATGATGTGGTGGTGGTCGACAAAGGCTATGCCAATGCCGTGATCCGCGCCGTGCCGGTCGTTGCCAGCGCTGATACCACGGTATCGACCGCAGTCGCACCGATCTCTACACCGGCCTCGACCTACCTGACGGTGGCGGGTACCGTCTCCGGCAGTGATGCGGTGGTCGTCCGCGCATCGCAGACCCTATTGGGCGCGAGTTACGAGATCGCCTCGCGCGTCACCAGCGGTGCGTATTCGCTGGCATTGCCTGCGGGGTCCTCGTCCTTTGTCGGCACGTATAATGGCACGCTGCCTGTGACCTTGGCCTCTGACGGTGTAGTCGCCGGACAGTACAGCATCCAAGCGAAAGACACGGTGAGCGGTGCAGTTCAAACCACACCGGTGAATATCACCACCAGTAGTGCCACGAACGTCAATTTTAATTTCTAAACGTGCACGACGCTGCGATGAAAAAACCGCCCAATTCGGCATGAGTTGGGCGGTTTTTTATCGGCTGTGGGGGGAAGCAACTCACCCAATCACGATCCGCGCCCGTAGCCCCGGATGATTATCTTCCAGCTCCAAACGCCCGCCATGCAGCCGTGCCACGGCATCAACCAAGGTTAATCCCAACCCCACACCCGGTGTGTCATTGCTTGCGCTGCCGCGATAGAAGCGCTCGGTGACTTTGGGCTTTTCAGCATCCAAGATGCCGGGGCCGTTGTCGGCGATGCTGATTTGTACACTGTCGTTGGACAGGCTCAGCACGTCGACATTGATGCGGCCATGCTGACC
>JASLJP010000190.1 GCA_030152425.1 Aquirhabdus sp. | reverse complement strand
GGCCGAGGGCACGTTGGCGCAGGTACAGGCCAATCCTGACGTGATCGAAAAATATCTGGGAAGGTAAATTGGAGTAGGGCATGCTAAAAATAAACAATCTCAATCAATACTACGGCGGCAGTCATATCTTGCGCGATGTCTCGATTGAGGCTGAGGTCGGTAAATGCACGGTGATCTTGGGTCGTAATGGCGTCGGTAAAACAACCCTGCTCAAATGCCTGATGGGGCAACTGCCGATCAAGAGCGGCTCGATCACGCTCAATCAGAAAGAGATCCACACCCTGACTCCGGAGAACCGCGTGCGTGAGGGGCTGGCCTATGTCCCGCAAGGGCGCGAAATTTTTTCCATGCTCACGGTGGAGGAAAATATTCTCATCGGCATGGCGCGCTTTAGTGCCAAAAAATCAGCACGTGTGCCGGATTATTTATATGAGCTGTTTCCGGTGTTAAAGGAGATGCGCCATCGCCGAGGCGGAGACCTGTCCGGTGGTCAGCAGCAACAACTGGCCATCGCCCGCGCACTGGCTGCAGAGCCTGCGGTGCTGATCCTGGATGAACCGACCGAGGGTATCCAGCCGTCGATCATCAAGGACATCGGCCGGGTGATCCGTGCGCTGGCAGATCGCGGTGATATGGCCATCATTCTGGTTGAGCAGTTTTATGATTTTGCCGAAGAGCTGGCCGACCACTATGTGGTGATGGCACGCGGTGAGGTGGTGGCCAGTGGCGTGGGCGCCGACATGGCACATCAAAACGTCCGTGCCATGGTGGCCATCTAAACACGCAGCGCCTTAAGGTTGGAGATGCTGCAAGGTCTCTAGGTCGTTGACATTGGTAAAGGCGCGGGTGTCTGGCCACGGGACGCCGAGCGCGCCGCGGGCATCGAGCCAAGCATGAACTGCATGGCTTTGGGTCAGCGCTGCTGCTATGCCCGCGGCTTCCTCGCGGTGTATGAGTAAGCATAGGTTCTGACGGCGCTCGCCGTCATGGGCGACTGCAATGCGCCCGGCAGTGGGATGCTGCGCCAAATGTAGGCTGAGCGCCCGCCATGCGACCGAGGCAAACGCGGTCGGATAATAAATCATGTCGCAAGGACTGACGACCACCCACTCAGTGCTGCAGCGGCTTAATCCCGCCATGATCCCGGCCAGCGCCCCAGCATAGCGATACTCACTCGGCAGGTCGGCGACGGTTTCGCCATATTGGGCATACCGATCCTGATTGCGATTACAGCTGATCACCACCTGCTGCACAGTCGGCGGCAATGCTGCCAGCACCCACTCGATCAGCGGGCGCTGCTGATAGCAGACCAGTCCTTTATCCATTCCCCCCATCCGTCGACCTTCGCCTCCGGCCAGTACGAGCGCAGATAGCGCGGGAAGTGGCGGGATGTCTTCGGTTTCGATCACTTTGGCAAGCAGATTGGTCATATTTGGCTTAGAATCTCGTTTTTGTGATTTAGCATCGCACCTGCTAATGATAGTCTAATGCACACCCGCTGTAATAGCGTTCGGCCGCGTTGCGATGACGCCGATGCCACCCTGTCAAGGAAACCCATGCTACTCGCCCTCGAAACCGCCACAGATCAATGCTCGGTTGTCCTCTTTGATGCAACGGGAGTCCGGGCGCAGCGTTTGGATACGCGGGCGCGCGAGCAGACCCGTCTGATCTTACCCATGATTGACGAATTACTTACAGAATGCGCGATTGGATTTGATGCATTATCCGCCATCGCGTTCAGTCGTGGTCCCGGTTCATTCAGCGGTGTGCGCATCAATGCTGCCGTGACTCAGGCGCTGGCGTGGACGCATGATTTGCCGGTGATCCCCGTGTCGACCTTACAGGCTTTGGCGCAGCATGCCCATCGGCAGTTGGGGCTAGACTGTGTGCTGGCTGTGATCGATGCGCGCATGAACGAAGTCTATGCTGCGGCATACCGGTTGGATGAGACTGGGCGGATGCAGCCGATCTCGCCTGAGCAGTTGGCGGGCTATGATGCCGTCACCGTGCCCCATGTCGTGCAGGCCATCGTCGGCAGTGGCAGTTCATTGTTGCAATCTTCGGCTGCGGCCGCTCTGCCCCAGCATGTGGGGTTAAGTGCCACGGCAGAGGATATCGCCGATTTGGGTTGGTATGCGCTGCAGCGCGGCGCGACAGTCAGTGCCGCGGAGGCATTGCCGGTCTATCTGCGTGATGACGCGTGGAAAAAGTTGGATCAGCAGGGTAAACCGTAACATCGCATTTTTCACGTGATCGTGGGGCTGTGAGCGATCACATCCCGTCACATCATCTATCTTTTGCTTAAAAAATGAGAGCGTTGCATGGATATCGTATTATTTTTTCAAGCGGTGATCATGGGCTTGGTCGAAGGTGTGACCGAGTTTTTACCGGTATCGAGCACCGGGCATTTGATCCTTGCCGGGCAGTTGATGAATTTCTGGACGCCGGAAAAACGGGAAATCTTTGAGATTGCCATCCAGATGGGGGCGATCATTGCCGTGATTTTTAATTATTGGGGACGACTGTGGGGCGCGTTCAAAGGCGTGTTTGCCGGAGACAAAACCTCAATCCAGTTTGCGACCAATCTGGTGGCCGCGTCGATCCCCGCGATGGTGATCGGCCTGCTGTTTGGTTCGGTGTTAAAAGCCTATCTGTTTAATGCCTATACGGTCGCCGGTGCGTTTATCGTCGGTGGGGTGATCATCCTCTGGGCAGAAAAACGCCAACACGCCACCACGGTAACCGATGTCAATCAATTGAGCCTCGGCAAGGCGGTCGCCATCGGATTTATCCAGTGTCTGGCCTTTATCCCCGGCATGTCGCGATCCGGCTCGACCATTATCGGCAGTTTGTTTTTGGGACTGTCACGCACTACGGCGACGGAGTTTTCGTTTTTTCTCGGCATTCCGGTGCTGATGGGTGCTGGCTCACTCGACCTGTTTAAACATCGTCATGGTTTGTTGCCTGCAGACTGGCTGGTGATGTTGGTCGGTGGTGTGGTGTCGTTTATTGCCGCGCTGATCGTGATCCGTGCCTTGATCCACTATGTGTCCAAGCATGACTTTACCGTGTTTGCCTGGTATCGCATCGCATTTGGTCTCTTGATCCTGCTGACCTCATGGCTCGGTGTGGTCAGTTGGAGCGCGTAATGATCATGTCGCTGGATGTGGGGGCAGATTGCGCTTAATCCATCTGCCGGAGACCGCTGCGGCTGCAGCCGATGCCGCGGCATGGTTACGACATGCAGGGGTGGCCGTGGTGTTGCATGATCAAGCCGCCAGCCCGACTGCGCGTGAGCTGCGCCTGCAGCCCGAGCTGACCCTGATCTGCGACACCGCCGGGCTGTGGCTGGCCGCCAATGGCATGAAGATGCAGCCGGATTGGATCGGTGAGCTGCCGCGTCTGCAACGCGCCGGTGCCAAGAGCGAGGTCCTGACCCGTGCCTGTCTGGCTGCGCAGTCACCGCGCCTGATCGACGCCACGGCGGGACTCGGCCATGATGCTTTGCTGCTGGCATGGTGCGGGGCACAGGTGACCTTGATCGAGCGCCATCCTATCCTGGCGTTGTTGCTCCAGTCGGCGCAGCAGCAAGCGTTGGCTGCGGCTGATCCGCGCTTACGCTTGGCGGCGGCACGGATGACCTTGATCCATGGTAAGTCTGAAGTGTTTCTGACCGATTTGATCGCTGCCCAAGCCGCATCCGCGCTGGCGGTAGCGCCCGCTGCGAATGGTGATTCTGGACAGGGTCTGGCAGCGCGTGATTCGGTACAATCCACAGCAAGCACAGGCTACGATGTGATCTATCTCGATCCCATGTTTCCCAAGTCCGCGCGTGACAAAAAACAGCCTTTGGTAAAAAAAGAGATGCAGATTTTGCAGTTTCTGTTGCACGATGTTGATGTGGCTCGCCATGATGATATCGACTGGGGCGATGCCTTATTGCCCCTCGCTCGGCAAGTGGCTGCCCGCGTCATCGTCAAGCGGCCGAAGCTGGCTGTGCCGTTGGCAGGTGTGGCACCAGATCACCGCTGGGTGGGAGAGGCCTGTCGCTTTGACGGCTACTTTCAGGTACCGCCTCCCGGCGTGCGTCTTTGCGACACTGGGTCCTAGCATGCGAAGCAGATGAGTATCGAACGTTCAATGAGCACCCTTCCGATAAAGCCGAGTCCTGTACAGGCAGTATGGCAAGCCTTTGACCATGCTGCGGACAGTTATGATCGTGCCAGCCATTTACAGCATCTGTCGGCCGATCATTTGTATACGCTGATCCAGGAGGCCGATGCTGCGCCCGCTGCCAGCCAGCACTGGCTCGATGTCGGCTGCGGTACCGGTGTGATGGCCAAGAAACTGCATGCCGATGGCCAAAGGGTCATCGCCGTGGATCAGTCGCCTGCGATGCTGGCACATGTCCAAGAGGTGGCGGCCATCCAGACCCTGCAGGCGGATATGCGCCATCTGCCGCTGGCTGATCAGTCGGTCGATGCGCTGGTCAGTCATTTTG
>JASLJP010000098.1 GCA_030152425.1 Aquirhabdus sp. | reverse complement strand
CGCCGATATTGCTGTCCGAGCCGATCATCGCATCGCCGATATAGGCCAGATGGTTGGCTTTGCTGCCGCCACCGATGCGGCTGTTTTTGACTTCGACGAAGTTGCCGATATGCACGCCATCTGCCAGCTCCGTGCCGGGGCGTAGACGGGCAAATGGGCCGATCGCCGCGCCCGCACCGACCACCACGTCGTCGATGATGCAGTTGCCGAGGATCTTGGTGCCCGCGCCAATCTTGGCGTTCTTGATATGAGTACCCGCGCCGACATAGACGCCATCGCCCAGATAGCAGTCGCCTTCGATAATGACATTGACGTCGATCTGCACGTCCTGACCGACCGACAGACTGCCGCGCAGGTCAAAGCGCGCCGGATCAAACAGGGTGACACCGGCTTTCATGAGCTGTTCGGCTTGGTGACGCTGCCATTGACGCTCCAGCGCTGATAGCTGCAAGCGGTCATTGACGCCTTCGACTTCAAAGGCGTAGGCCGGTTGGATGCTGCCGATCTCGACGCCATCTTTGGCCGCCATCGCGACGATGTCAGTCAGGTAGTATTCGCCTTGGGCGTTGCTATTGGACAGGTTGGGCAGCCAGCGGTGCAGCAGCGCGTTGTCCACCGCATAGATGCCGGTATTGATCTCGGTGATGGCCAGTTCTTTAGGTGTGGCATCTTTTTGCTCGACGATACGGGTAATGCGCTCTTTGCTGTCACGCACGATACGGCCATAGCCGGTCGGGTTGTCGAGTTTGAGGGTGATCATCGCCAGACCGCCTTGAGCGGCATCCAGCAGGTGACGCAGGGTTTCGGCGCGTACCAGCGGCACATCGCCGTAGAGGATCAGGCTTTGGCCGCTGGTGGGCAGTACCGGTAGGGTGACTGCGACTGCATGGCCAGTGCCTTTTTGTTCGGCTTGTTCGACCCATTCGATTTGATGTTGCGAGCGGCAGGCAAAGGCAGCTTTGACCGAATCGCCGCCATGGCCGTAGACGGTGATGATGCGGTCGGCTTCGACGCGTGCGGCTTGGGCGAGGACGTGCGCCAGCAGGGGTTTGCCAGCCAGCGGTTGCAGCACCTTGGGCAGGCGCGAATTCATGCGGGTGCCTTTACCGGCGGCTAAAATAATAACGCTTAAGGTCATCCTGCGATTCTCCATGAATTCTGGTGTGGTGCTGCGCTGAGCGACGCATCCATGCTGTTATATAGAGTGTTATGAAGGATATACGCACTCAAGGCTTTCAATTGCATAGTACAACAATCCTGCTTCATTAAGCGATCATCACGACCGGTCGTCCAAAATCAGTTAAATCGTACAGCGGTTGAGGGCGCGGATGTCATGCCAGCCACAGCACGCCGCCCCACAGCACCAGCATGGCAAACAGACCCGCTAAAATATCATCAAACATGATGCCAAAGCCACCATGCACATGGCGGTCAAAGTAGCTGATCGGCCAAGGTTTCAGCACATCAAACACCCGGAACAGCGCGAATGCGGCCAGCACATAGCCGAGGCTGCTTAAACTGACGCTGTCGAGCTTGCCGAGGGCGACCAAGGGCAGCAGCACCATCGACTGGCCGACAAACTCGTCCCACACGATGCGGCCATCATCATGCACGGCCATCAGGTCTGCGGTTTTACCACAGATCGGGATGCCGACCACGGCGCCGAGGGCGATGATCACACTCGACCACTCCCAGCCCAGAATCACCCACAGTGGCGTCAGCAGCAAGACCGCCAGCGAACCTGCCGTGCCCGGTGCCTTGGGCGAGAGGCCGGAGCCGATGCCGACCCCGAGTATATACCAGCTCTTTTGCCCGACCGTCATGTTTTTAAACGCGACGGCGGCGCTGCCGTTACTGTGTTTTTTGCCACTGCTTGCTGCACTAGTCAAAATGTTTAAATCCTTGTTGGGAAAGCGTAAAAGGCTGATAGTCGTGCAGTATTGCCAGCCGATCTGGACCGAGCGCTGTCGCGCCTCGGGTGATCTGGCCGATCACGGTCAGCGGCAGCTCATGACCCTGCCACAGTCCCTGCAGCGTAGCAAAATTCGCGGCGGAAATGGTAAAGCACAGTTCATAATCGTCCCCTCCCGCCAGTTGCAGCGGTGCACGCGTCATGACGTCTAGGGCGGCAAGTTCAGGGGAGCATGGCAGATGTTCGACATGCACTACGCCACAGACGGCACTGGCCTGCAGGATATGGCCGAGATCCTGTGCCAGACCATCTGAGATATCCAGCATGGCCGAAGCCAGCCCGCGGAGCTGAATCCCGAGAGCATTGCGCGGCGTGGGTTGGTCGAGACGGGCTTTGAGTGCGGGGGCAAGCTGGGCGTCAGCAAGGTGCTGCAAGGCATAGGCCGCATCGCCCAAAGTCCCCGAGACGACGATCAGATCATCCACCTTCGCGCCGCTGCGCAGGATCGCCTGCCCATTGGGCACCCAGCCCAGCGCGGTGATGGTGAGGCTTAAACAATCACCGCGCGTGGTATCGCCGCCAATCAGCGCGACCCCCGCCGCATCACAGGCGGCAAACAGCCCAGCGGCAAGTTGCTGGAGGAAGTCAGGGTCAGCATTGGGCAAAGTCAGTGCCAGCAGCAGGCTATGCGGTGTCGCGCCCATCGCGGCCAGATCGGACAGATTGACGGCAGCCGCTTTCCAGCCGATCGAGTAGGCATCGGTGTCGCGTGGAAAATGGCGTCCAGCGACCAAGGTATCGGTGCTGATGGCCAGTTCATGATGTGCAGGGGGAGTCAGCAGTGCCGCGTCATCACCGATGCCCAAGCGCACACCCGTGTGGGGCGTATCACGCTTAAAGTAGCGGTGAATCAGCGAGAATTCATCCATAGCGGGCGAATCAGACGGGATCAGCGTCTGATTGCTCGTCGGATTCTGGCTGGGCAGCGGCTTTGCGCGCAGCGCGGCCAGCAGCAAACTCGTCGGGGCGCAGTTCGCGCGCCAGTTTGTCGAGTACGCCATTGACGTATTTATGGCTGTCGGTCGCACCGAAATGCTTGGCCAGCTCGACCCCTTCGTCGATGACCACCGCATACGGGATCTCGATGCGGTCACGCATCTCATAGACACCCAGCAGCAAGATGGCGCGTTCCACAATGTTCAGCGCTTCCAGCTCACGGTCGATGGCCGGATCGAGGATCTCATCCAGTGACTCGTGCTGGGCAATGATCTTGCTCAGCAGTTCGTGGTAGTAGACGATGTCAGTCTTGTTCATGTGATTTTCGGCACGCGTGCGTGCTTCGATCTCATGCGCCGGATTGTTGGTCAGCAGCCACTCATACACGCCCTGCATGGCAAAACGACGTGCCTTGCGTTTGGCGGCAAAGGTTGTGGGATAACCTTTGATCAGGCTTTCGCGGTTAATCGTCATGGGATTAGATCGCCTTGAGCAGGTTGACCATCTCGATGGCGGTCAGGGCAGCGTCAGCGCCTTTGTTGCCCGCTTTGGTGCCGGCCCGCTCGATGGATTGTTCGATGCTGTCGGTGGTCAGCACGCCGAAGATGACCGGCAGGTTGTATTCCAGACCGATGACGCCCAGACCTTTGGCCGACTCGCCCGCGACGAAGTCGAAATGCGGTGTGCCACCCCGGATCACGGCGCCCAGTGCGATGATTGCATCGTATTTACCGCTGGCTGCCAGCTTCTTGGCCACCAATGGCAGCTCCCAGGCACCCGGCGCACGGATGATGGTCACGTTTTTGTCGTCAACGCCATGGCGCTTGAGGGTGTCCAGCGCGCCGTCCAGCAGGGCTTCGACGATAAAGCTGTTAAAACGGCCGACGAGGACTGCGTATTTGCCTTCATTGCCTTGGTTCAGGACGCCTTCGATGACTTGAATGCTCATGGTGTATTTCCTTCGATCTAATAAACTAAAAATTTGAAAAAGAGGGCTTAAGCTGAAGTATTGCTGGGATTGGAGGCGACATAGTCGACGATTTCCAACCCAAACCCTGACAGGCCGTTAAATTTCAGCGGTGAACTGAGCAGGCGCATCTTTTGGATGCCGAGGTCACGCAGGATCTGCGCGCCGACCCCGATCGAGCGGTAGTGGGCGGACGATGCTGCAGCCGGGGCCGGCTGCTGCAGGGCGTCGAGCGCCGCGCCAAAGTCCACTTGCTCGCCCTGGCTGATCCAGACCAGCACACCGCGCTCACTGGCGGCGATGGTTTTCAGCGCCGCATCAAGCGTCCAGTTCGGTTTACCTTGGCAGTGCACCTGAAACAGGTCGCGTAGCGGGTTGAGCCCGTGGACGCGTACGGTGGTCACGCCTTGCTCCGGTTTGCCCTTGACCAGCGCCACATGGGTGTCCGGGCTGCCGTGTTCTTTATAGCGATGCAGGGTAAACGCGCCATAGGCGGTTTGAACCTTTTGCGTCTCGACCCGCTCGACGGTTTGTTCGTTGAGCATGCGGTATTGGATCAGGTCGGCGATGGTGCCGATTTTGAGGCCGTGCTTGGCGGCAAAGATTTCGAGGTCGGGACGACGCGCCATCTCGCCGTCTTCGTTGATGATCTCGCAGATCACCGAGGCAGGCTCAAGGCCAGCCAGACGCGACAGATCACAGCCTGCTTCGGTATGACCCGCACGGTGCAGGACGCCACCGGGCTGTGCCATCAGCGGGAAGATATGACCGGGCTGTACGATGTCGGCCGGTTTGGCCATCGGGGCAACGGCGGCTTGCACGGTACGCGCCCGCTCAGCGGCGGAAATACCGGTGGTCACGCCATTGGCAGCTTCGATAGACAGGGTAAAGTTTGTGCCATGCGAGGCGCCATTGCGCTCGACCATCAGCGGCAGGTTGAGCTGGGCACAGCGCTCGCGCGACAGGGTCAGACAGACCAGACCGCGCGCATGGGTGATCATGAAATTGATGTCTTCGGGACGCACATGGGTCGCCGCCATGACCAGATCGCCTTCGTTTTCGCGGTCTTCATCGTCCATGAGAATGACCATACGTCCGGCACGGATATCGGCCACCAACTCCTCGACGGTATTGAGTTTAATCGCGTGGCTTGCTGCGTTTGAAGTCATGGCATAGACCTTGGACGAATAGATGTCATTGAAAGTGAGCTATTCTAGCCGATTTCTCGTGCTTTTGAGGGAATTTGTGCGTGAGCGCTCAGTTCAGGGCGTGTTAATATCGAGGGGATCCCCCATCTGTGCAAAAAGGAGTTTGGCGATGAGTACACGTTTAAAAGCCGCTGCCGTCATTGGCATCGCGTTAGTTTCCGCGATCGCCTGCACCAAGCAGCCCCCGACACCCAAGGTCGTCGATACCGGTCGTCCTGAAACCCGCAGCATTGAAGCCGCCGATGGGCTGGGCTTTAACGGCAAAGAAATCCGCCAAAAGGTTGATGCGTCCTTGAACAGCATGGATCAAACCGGCGCACGTATCGACAAAGCGGTCGCCGACCAGCAAGGTCAAACCGATCAGGCCGCACCTTAAGCGCGTTGATCAGGCATAAAAAAAGGGACGCTGCGTTGCATGGCGTCCCTTTTTTGCTGAGCATCGGCGTGTTTAACTCGCCGAACGACCCAGAATCTGCTCCCGTGCACGTTCAATCAACTGTGCTTGGTCGCTACGCAGGCCACTCAGGCGCATCACATCGCCGACATTCTCTACCGGCTGCTCCAGCGCACTCAGGCTAAACTGGATGATCAGGCGCGACATATTGGCGCTCGCCGCCGAGATCAGCACGTCATTGCCATGGGCGAGTACGATCAAATCCTCACTCTGCTTGGCGCTGGTCGCGTGGGCATTGCTTTCGGTGATCGCGGCACGCGTCAGCAGCGCAAAGCGTTTTTCAACCTTGTTGCGGCGATAGACTGCTTCAGAGATCAGGTTCAGCAATTGCGCCAGCAGCAGCAAATGACCGAGGGCATGGGTCGAGTTCTGATTGACACCCACCAGCGCGCCATTGGCACCAAAAGGCTCCAAAATCTGTACCTTGTTAAGACCCTCTTCGATCGGTGAGCTGGCTTGCAGCACGCGGATGGTTTCTTCGAGGATTTTTTGGCACAGGGCAAAGTATTTATAGGCAGTGGTCGGTGCCAGCGTGTCGAGCAGCGCGCGCGGATCGTCAAAGGCAATGCGCAGCACCACCGGATAGGCCGCCGGATCGAGCGGCACCTCAGCGGGCTTGCTGACCACAGACGCGGCCTCGGTCAGCGGCAGTTGGGTGGCGTGCTGCAGGTCGACCGGGTGATCCTCCGCCAGCGCCCCATCCGCGTATTCCGCTGGATGATATTTCGGCCGGGCGACCACGCGATACAGCAGCCAGAGAAAGATGTGGATCAAAAAGGACAACAGCAGCGGCAACCACTGCAGACGAATCACCTCGCCGACACTGATCTCGGCCAGCGTGATTTCGACTTGGCCATTTTGGGTGCGGTCTTGCAGCAAGATTTGTTCAAAGGTTTGACCATCGTGCGACGGCGCATTGCCGCCTGTGGTCAGCACGCGACCATCGGCTGCGAGGATACGCATCGACACCACATCTGGGCGTTGGCTGTAGCGATTGGCCAGCAGTGCCAGCGACACCGTATCCTGACGCGACACACCCAGCGCGGCATCTTCGGCCAGTTGGCGGATCAGGAGCTGACCCTGCGCATCGCGGGTGGTACGTAATTGATGGACAGCACCTTCAACGATCAACGAAGCGTGTAGCGCATAACTAATGGCTAATAAAGTGGCATATAGCCCTTGACGAGGTGCGTT
>JASLJP010000081.1 GCA_030152425.1 Aquirhabdus sp. | reverse complement strand
TCCAAGGCTATGTTTCCGTTATAAAAAAATAACATAATATCATGTCGTAGATCAGGATCTGATCACGGGTAAGTTTCTCTGTATTAAAGATACTGATCAGTACGATGTTGGCTTGCGCAGTATGTGCGTGCTGTGCCTCCTTTTGCGGGTATATAGGGGCTTTGCCATTTCGTAATTATGGTGTAATAATAATTAAGGATCTCTGCAATAATCTCTGCACATTGCAGATGTTTCGGTGTATATTCACCACACTTAAGATTGGGTTGCCCTTGCGAAGTTTTTTTTGGGAAATTTCTTGAGGCAGGTTCTTAGGTAACATTATAAATTGGGCACGTTTTTTTTATTTGATGGGAATTATTATGAGTACAGATCTGAGCCAATTATCGGTTGCGGAACTTGAGCGTATGATTAACGAGGCGAAAAGCCTGGTTGAGATCAAACAAGTTGATGCGATCAAAGATGCCTATGTGCAAATCGAAGCCATTGCCAGCGGTTTGGGCCTGACCTTGGATGAACTGGTTGAAATCGGCCGTACCCGTGGTGGTCGTAAAGCCACTGCCGTACGTAAACCCGTTGAAGCGCGTTATCGCAATCCGCAAAACCCAAGCGAAACTTGGACTGGCCGTGGTAAGCCACCACGTTGGTTGGCTGCTAAAATCAGCACCGGCGCCAAAAAAGAAGACTTCCTGATCTAAAGGATAAATAGGCGGCGTGTGGCTTTCTGGGTAAGCCGCCCGCGACCTATTTAGCGGTTAGCAGCGCTGCTGGTCGGCGCGGAAGGAAAAAAACAAGCACTCGCGCAATCGGGTGCTTTTTTTATGCGCGAGTCAAGCCACGCGAGCCCTGTCAGATATTGCTCACTTGGACGGGGTGGTGTGCGCTGTGGCATGGCGGATCGAGGGCTTTTGCTGTAGTAGTTTGGTGTTTCACGCGAAATCGACCGTAGTAGTTGCCGTTTAGGGATTTTGTTTGCAACAAATATTGCGCATAATCGACGACAATTTCTGTCGTTTAAAAAATGGATGTGGTTTTGACTCGAGTGGTGCCGCTGAGCAAAAAGGACAAGCCGACTTGGCGCTGGTGGATATTCGCCGCCGTGCTGCTGTTATCATTTATCGTGCTGCAATTGCCTGCAGCATGGATCTTGGCGCGTGTAAGCCCAAACAATCCTTTTCTGGAAAATGTCAGCGGTAATATCTGGCATGGTCAGGGCGATTGGCATTATCAAAATGTGCAGGGTGTGGTGTCATGGCAGGTGCGGCCATGGATGCTGCTGTTGCTGCGCGTCAGTGCCGATGTCGAGATCCAAACCGGCGATACCCATTTGCAGGGCATCATTACCCACAGCGCGCATCGCTTTGAGCTGAAAGGCGTGAGTGGTCAGGTGGATGCCGGGACATTACAGACCCTGCTGCCCTGGCAGTGGCCGAGTGCACCGGTGCTGTTTAAAGATGTGTCGTTGGTCAAGCATGATAAGACGGGTTTTTCTGATATCAGCGGCCAGTTGAACTGGGGCGGTGGGGTGTTGGGTTATCCGTTTGAAGGCCATACCGAACGTGCGACCTTGCCCGTCCTGCGCGGCGAGCTGTCGCAAGACAAAGACCGCCTGCATCTGGCCATGACCAATGAACAAAAAGAACGTATGGGTGATTTCTATCTGGCCGGCAACAGTGCCAGCCTCAAAGAAGCGATGATAGATGTGCAATTGACGCAGCGTTTGTTGATCAATGTCTCGGGCTATAAGGGACAAGCCGGTCTCGACACGGCGGTGATCTCGCTGCGCCAACCGCTCTCGACACTGGGGGCGATGTGATGGTCAGTCGTTTAAAGAAAGTTCGTCCGTTTGGGCGTAAAGACTGGCAGTGGTCCAAGCTGTCTGCGGTCGCGCCTTGGGTGCTGTTTTTGCTGGTGGGCTGGTTATGCTGGCAGTTGGCGAATCTGTTCTGGTTATTCTTAAACCCACCGACTGCACCGATTGCCCGTCAAGTGGCGCTGGGCGGCGCCAATACCAGTACCACGCCGAATATCCTCGGGTTTAAATTGTTTAATGAAACCAGCAATACCCCGACCAACGTGCAGTCGGATGTACCGATGACGCTGGAAGGGGTTTTTGTTGCTGAGCCAGCCAGCCGTGGCGCAGCCTTGATCAATGTCAACAATGTCTCGGCGCGGTATCGCGTCGGTCAGCAGATCGAAGGTACCAACTATACCGTGCTGAGCACCAGTTGGAATCTCGTGACGCTGCAACGTGGTGACGGTTCGGTACAGCAGCTCAAGTTTGGCGACAAAAATGGCATCAGCAATGCGCCGGTGGCGAGTGGTCAGGCAGGCTTTAGCGGCCAGCTCGGCATCATTCCACAAAATATGGTGCGGCCAGTCGCGCCGCCCAGTGGTGCGGCCGCACACAATCCCGCGCAGCAGGCTCAAGCCGCATTGGGCGATGCCATCCGTCAGTTGAAAGAAAACCCCACAGGCTATCTGGGTCAGATCGGTCTGGCGCAGACCGGGGGGAAAGGCTATGAGATCACCAACAGTGTGCCGGCCAATATCCGCAACCAAATGGGGCTGCGTCCGGGTGATCGTATCGTTTCGGTCAATGGTCAGCCCGTGGGCAATCCGGCGACGGATGCGCAGCTCTTGCAGCAGGTGCAGCAAAGTCATACCGCCGCCGTACAGATTCAACGCGGCGAGCAGACCCTGACCGTACAACAGAATTTTTAAGCGGGGTGCATGGCATCCCGCGCAACGACACCGAATTTTGAGTTTGAATGATGAACATGAAGACATCTACACCCCATACCCCCATGGATTTGACCGCTATGACGTCACCGCTTAATCCGACCCGTCGCGCACCTGTTTGGCTGGCTGCACCGGTGCTGCTGATGCTCGCGTCGAGCGCCTTTGCCCAAACTTGGAAGATCAATCTGCTCAACGCCGATATCAATTCCTTTGTCTCCGAGGTCGCAGACATCACCGGCAAAAACTTTGCCGTCGATCCACGCGTCAAGGGCAATGTCACGGTCATCTCCAACAAAGCCCTGAATCGTGATCAGGTCTATGAGCTGTTTGAAGGGGTGCTTAACGTCAATGGAGTCGTGGCGATCCCCTCGGGCAATACCATCAAGCTGGTGCCGGATGTCAACGCCAAGCAGTCGGGTGTGCCGTTTGATTTTCGCAATAAAGCGCGTGGCGACGGTGTGGTGACGCGTGTCATCTGGCTGGACAATACCAATCCCAATGATCTGGTGCCGGCGCTACGTCCGCTGATGTCCCAGTTTGCCCATCTGGCGGCGGTGCCGGGCACCAATGCCCTGATCGTCTCTGATCGCGCCCAGAGCATCGATCAACTGTCCGATCTGGTGCGATCCTTGGATGGGGGTGAAAACGATCAGCTCGAAGTCATTCCATTGAAAGAAACCAACGTCGATGATTTGATCACCCAGATCTCCGATTTGACGGGTAATGCTGCGGTTAAAGATCAGCGCGGCTCACGCGTGCGCATCATTGCCGATGCGCGCAGCAATCGCCTGTTGGTCAAAGGTGATGACAAAGCCCGCAGCAAGATCCGCGCGCTGGTCAAACAGCTCGATGTGGCGCCGAGTAATCTGCTCGGTGGTCTGCGTGTGTTTCACCTGAAAAACGCCAGTGCCAAGTCGATGGCGCAAATGCTGCAGGGTCTGGTGACGGGCAAGAGCGCCAGCAGTTCATCCAGCGGCGGCAGCAGTATCCCCAGCAGCAGCCCAAGCACGACCAACAACACGGCGGGTGGAAGCAGCTCAAACAGCAGTAGCGGCAGCTCGGGCTCGAGTAACGCCGATAGTGCGCCAACCGTGTTTTCGGCCAATGGCGTCAGCATCATTGCCAATGAAGAGCTGAATGCGGTGGTGGTCAAGGCGGATACCACGCTGATGCGTGAGATCGCATCGACCATAGATCAGCTCGATACGCGTCGTGCACAGGTGCTGATCCAAGCCGCCATCGTCGAAGTGTCCGGCAGTAATGTCGAGCAACTGGGTGTGCAGTGGGCGCTGGGCAATGCCTCAAGCGGCGTAGGGCTGATCAACTTTACCAACGGCGGTGCGAGCCTGGCGGGGATCGCAGCCGGTGTGGCGACCAAGAGCTATAGCTCGATCACTGCGCCTGCCGGGGCGTTGCTGGGTCTGGGTAAGGCGAAAACCAGTGCCAGCGGCCAAACCAGCTTTTATGGTGCGGTGTTAAATGCGCTGTCGACCACCAGCGGGGCTAACCTCATTTCAGTCCCGTCGGTGATGGCGCTGGACAATGCCCAAGCCGAAATGATCGTCGGTCAAAACGTGCCGTTTGTGACCGGTTCGACCCAGACCACGACGGGCGGCACCTCGACGCCGTTCACTACCATCGAGCGTAAAGACGTCGGGGTGACCCTTAAAGTGACGCCGCATATCGGCGAAGGGGGAACGCTGCGTCTTGAAGTCGAGCAGGAGGTATCGTCGATCGCACCAACCAGCAGTCTGGCCGCCGCGACCTCGGATCTGGTCACCAATAAACGCTCGGTGAAAACCACGGTACTGGCCGATGACCAACAAACCATCGTGCTGGGTGGCATGATGCAAGATGACAATAACCAGTCGCTGAGCCAAGTGCCGGGGCTGGGGCGGATTCCGCTGATCGGTGCGCTGTTCCGCTCCAAAGCCGACTCATACACAAAAAACAACTTGTTGATCTTCCTGCAACCTACCATTCTGCGGGATGGACAAAATGCAGATCGTATCAGCCAAGACCGCTATGACCGGATCCGGATCTTGCAGTTGCAGCTCGATCCAAAAGGTCAATTTAACCGGATGCCATTGCTGGCCAATCAGGTTTTTGCCCAAGCGGCCAATGATGTGAATCCCGCGCTCACCTCGGCACTGACGACCGATCTGGCGCGCACAAAGCCCGTCGTGACGCCGAGTAAGACGGCGACCACCCCAAATGGCGTGCCGGTCACGCCCACTGCAGTACCACAGCAACGACCATCTGCACAGGTCAAGCCTTAATGTAGCGACATGACGAGACTTGATCCCGCGAAAGGCGAGAGTGTGATGGACTTTTAAAACGAAAAGGAGATTTTCGATGTCACAATCTTTCGCAAGTTCTAAAGGGGTCAAGATCGCAGGTTTCGATCATATTCAGGCGGTATTTTTTGATCTGGATGGCACGCTGGTGGATTCGGCCGCAGACATCCTGCGCGCTGTCAATTTCGCCCTCTATGATATCGGCATCGAGCCGGTCAGCAATGTGCAGGTGCGTCGCTGGGTTGGGCGTGGTGCCAGTCGTTTGATTCAGTGTGTGCGTGAGTACCGCGGCATCGCGGTCGAGCGCCACGATGAGCTTCTGGCGGCTTTTATGACCCACTATCAGGCTGAAGTCTGTGTCGACAGTACCGTATACGCCGGGGTGCGCGACTTTCTGGTCTGGTGTCAAGTCAACAAACTGCACATCGCCTGTATCACCAATAAGCCCTACCAGCCCAGCCTGAAGCTGCTAAAAGCCCTTGATCTGCTCGAGTTTTTTTCGCTGGTCTTGGGCGGGGATAGTCTGGAGCATAAAAAACCGCATCCTGCGCCCTTACAGCACGCCTTGGCTCATTATGGGGTGCAGCCTGAGCAGGCGCTGATGATCGGCGACTCCAGTAACGATATCGAGTCCGCCCATGCGGCAGGCCTGCGCTGTATCGCCATGCGTTATGGCTATAACCATGGCGAGCCTGTGGACTATTGCCAGCCCGATTTGGTGCTTGATTCGTTGGCGGAATTATTATAAATTTACCGGGTCGAGGCGGGGGATGATCCCGTGCCGTAGACCCTTTCCTTTATTCTGTTATTGAGTACATCATGATTCATCCAACAGGCGGATTTCGCTGGCGTCGCTAACTTCCACACCCTGATACTGTGGTGCGCGGTTGTGCACGACAGGTGTTGAAATTTCTGCTGCTCCTGATATGGCAAGCCCTGATTTGAGATGATTAAAAATGATGAACCTTTCCGAGTTTGAACGGCTGGTTGCAGCCGGATATCGTCATATTCCCGTATTTCGCCAACGCCTCGCCGATACCGATACGCCGGTGTCGGTGTTTGCACGTCTGCGCGAAAGCCCAGATGCGGCGCCGCGCTATCTGTTTGAGTCGGTGCAAGGCGGCGAGCGCTGGGGTCGTTATTCGATCATCGGTATGGGCAATGGCACTTTATTGCAGTACCGCAAGGGCGAGATGCGACTGCAGCGTACTGGCAAGCCAGTCGAGGTGGTGCCCTGTGCGGATCCCTTCGCGTATATACGCGACTTTCAAGCCACGTTTCAGTTGCCGCCTGCAGACCAGACGCCGACCTTGCCCAAGTTTACCGGTGGCTTGGTCGGCTATTTTGCCTATGACTCGGTGCGTTATATCGAACCGAAGCTGAAAAACGTACCGCTCAATGATCCGATCAATCTGCCCGATATCTGGTTAATGGTGTCGGATACGGTCATCGTATTTGATAGTCTGCGCGATACCTTGTCGTTGATTACCCATGCCGACAGTAGCGAGCCGGACGCCTACGCCCGTGCGGTCGCCCGGATTGATGCGCTGGAAACGCTGCTGGCTGCGCCGCTACAGCTCACGGCCAAGCCACATACCGCGCCGATCTTTGTCTCGCATACTGGCGAGGAAAAATTCAAACGCGATGTCGAGCAGATTCAGGAATACATCAAGGCCGGTGACGTCATGCAGGTGGTGCCGAGCCAGCGCATGAGCAGTGCTTTTGACGGTGATGCGCTGTCGGTTTACCGCGCCTTGCGCCATTTGAATCCGTCGCCCTATATGTTCTTGGTGGATGGTCTGACGCTGGATGATGATCAGTCCGCGGCGAAGCCGTTCCAGTTGGTAGGCTCCTCGCCTGAGATCCTGACCCGACTGGAAAATGGCATCGTCACCGTGCGCCCACTGGCGGGCACTCGTCCGCGCGGCAAGACGCCGGAAGAAGAAGCCGCGCTTGAAGCTGATCTGCTGGCCGATGGCAAAGAGATCGCTGAGCATCTGATGCTGATTGACCTCGGTCGTAACGATGCCGGCCGCGTCAGTCAGATCGGGCAGGTCAAAGTCACCGAGCGCATGAGTATCGAAAAGTACTCGCATGTGATGCATATCGTCTCCAACGTCGAAGGCAAGGTGCGCCCAGGTCTGGATGCGCTGGATGTGTTTAAGGCGACATTTCCGGCCGGTACGCTGTCCGGTGCGCCAAAGATCCGTGCCATGGAAATCATTGATGAGCTGGAGCCGGTCAAACGCGGCGTATTTGGCGGGGCGGTGGGGTATCTCGGCTGGCATGGCGAGATGGACACTGCGATTGCCATCCGCACCGCGGTGATCACCGATGGTCAGGTGCATGTGCAAGCGGGCGCAGGGGTCGTGGCGGACTCGGTGCCGCTGTCCGAGTGGGTTGAGACGCAAATTAAAGCGCGCGCTGTGGTGCGGGCGGTTGAATTATCGGCAAATGGTCTGGTTTTTTAGTTTTTTTGAAAAAACGGGCTTGTAACCCTAAAATCCTCTGCTACAATGCACGCCGCTTTGATGCACTTGTAGATGTATGCTTTGCGCCGGTATAGCTCAGTTGGTAGAGCAACTGACTTGTAATCAGTAGGTCCCGAGTTCGATTCTTGGTGCCGGCACCATATTAGAAATGCACATAAATGCATGATAATTTGGCAAAAGTAATGGTCTGTCGTGTGTGTCTGGGTGGTCGATTTAGAATCTGTTACAGCGGTCTAAATTGTGCATTGGTGAGGTTCCCGAGCGGTCAAAGGGATCAGACTGTAACTCTGACGCGAAAGCTTCGAAGGTTCGAATCCTTCCCTCACCACCATATTTGTTATAGCTGTTT
>JASLJP010000066.1 GCA_030152425.1 Aquirhabdus sp. | reverse complement strand
AAACACATCTATTCGATCTATCGCAAGATGAAGAGCAAGCAGCTCAGCTTTGACCAGCTATACGACATCCGCGCGCTGCGTGTGCTGGTGGACAATGTGCCTGATTGCTACCACGCCTTGGGTGTCGCGCATCAGCTTTGGCGGCATATCCCGGATCAGTTCGACGACTACATCACCAATCCCAAGGCCAACGGCTATCGCTCGCTGCATACGGCGGTGCTGGCGGAAAACAAATCACTTGAAGTGCAGATCCGTACCAACGAGATGCATAACGAAGCCGAGCTGGGCGTCTGCGCGCACTTCAACTATAAAGAAGGCACCAAAGCCGGCAAGAAAAACGGCGACAAAGTCTTTGACCACAAGCTGCACTCACTGCGCAGCGTGCTGGAAAACTACCAAGAAAACAAAAGCAAGCAAGACAAGAACGGCAAAGAGCACGACGATCAGGACATCTACGACGAAGGCGAGATCGACCCGCTCAATGACTGGGGCGAGTTTGAAAAAATCTACGTCTTTAGCCGCGATGGTGACATCAAAGAGCTGCCCAAAGACGCCACCGTACTCGACTTTGCCTATCATGTGCATACCGAGGTGGGTAACCACTGCTATGCCGCGCGCGTCAATCAACGCTTTGTCCCGCTGACCTATAAGCTCAAAACCGGCGAACAGGTCGAGATCCTGACCAAAAAAGACCGCGATCCAAGCCGTGATTGGCTGGTCAGCTCGCTGGGCTATATCAAGACTACCCATGCGCGCGACAAGCTGCGCTACTGGTTCCGCCAGCAAGATCGCAGCAAAAATCTGGAAATCGGCCGCGAGACACTGGCCAAAGAGCTGGCGCGTCTGGCGATCCATCCGAAAAGCATTGATCTGGCCGACTACGCCAAGACCTTTAATGTCAAAAGCGGTGAAGACATCCTGATTGGTCTGGTGACCGGCGATATTGGCCTGCATCAGCTCATGAACCAGATCAACAAGCAGATGGCGCCCGACGGCGACCTGCCGGAGCTGGTGCTCAAACCGACCTTGAATCCACGCGCCAGCCGTACGCTGTCACAGCATGGCATCCTCATCGACGGGCTGGACAATGTCGAGCTGCATCTGGCGCAGTGCTGCCAGCCGGTGCACGGCGAGCCGATCGCGGGCTATATTACCCAGCATCGCGGCGTCAGTATCCACCAGCAAAACTGCCCCGAGTACGCGCGCCTGATCACCCAAGACAGCGGTCGCGCTGTCGAGGCGGGCTGGGAGATGCAGCCGTCGCGTGGCCAGATCGTGCAGATCGCC
Organism: Aquirhabdus sp.; assembly: GCA_030152425.1. Lineage (GTDB taxonomy): Bacteria > Pseudomonadota > Gammaproteobacteria > Pseudomonadales > Moraxellaceae > Aquirhabdus. Next base: position 2,207 of record JASLJP010000066.1, on the reverse strand, counting down.
ATCGAAGCCTACGACCGCCGTGGTCTGCTCAAGGATCTGACCTCGGTCATTTTCTCGGATCAGATCAACATCCAGCAGGTGAACACCATCACCGAAGCCAATGGCATCGCCAACATGAAGCTGCAGATCGAAGTCAAAGGGCTGTCACAACTGTCACGCCTCTTGGCGCGTCTGGAGCAGCAGCCCGGCATCATGAGTGCGCGTCGTCTGGTGGTGGGGATGAAGTCTTAATATTTTAGCGCTAGGGGTGGCCGCGCTGTATCCCAGCGCGTGCCGCATGCATGGGTCAGATGACGAAAACAAGTGGCGCGGTCGTTGCTCAAAGCGCCCATGATGTCGCGTCGTAGTGAGTGTGGTGGATTGGAACGTTCGGTGAGATCAAATAATTTTAATTTCCTGCGCCTGCTGTTTGCCAGCATGGTGATCTATGCGCATTCTTTTGCGCTGGTCGATGGCAACGCCGCGCGCGATTTCCTGCACCCGTTTACGGCAAATGTCGGGGTTGGTGGGCTGGCGGTCGATTTCTTTTTTATCCTGAGTGGCTATCTGATCGTCAAAAGCTGGGTGCAAGAGCCGCAGCCGTGGGTGTTCCTGACCAAGCGCGTCCTGCGTATTTATCCGGCCTTTATCGTCTGTAGCATCATCTCCGCCTTGATCGTTGGCCGCATCGTCGCCACGAGTCCGAGCAGCTATTTCAGTGATTTCGATTACGCCGTTTTTCTGCTCGACCTGCTGCTGTTGATCACGCCAGAAACCCCGGATGTGCTGCCTATGCTGAGCTACGAGGTACGCTCGGTGAATGGCTCCATGTGGTCGATCTATCTCGAATTTATGTGCTATCTGATCGTGCTGGGGTTGGGTATCAAAAAGATCGCCAGTCAGGCCAAGCGCACCTGGTGGGTCGCCATCGGCATGCTGCTGGCCGCCGGTTATATGTTGGGGACGTACAAACTCGGCATCGACGTCTACGGTCACTTTAAGAGTTTCGACTACGGGCTGTATCGACTCGGCATGTGTTTTTTTGCTGGCGGGGCGTATTACTTGTATCGCGACCTGATCAAGTTTGAGTTTAAATACTTTGTGGTCAGTGTGTTGGGCTTTGTGGCGGCGACCTTTGTCGACCATGGCTTTGAGATCGGTGTCGCGCTGTTTGGCGGCTATATGCTGTTTTATATCGGCTTCGCCCAGATCAAACTGCTACAAGTATTTAACAAAATCCCCGATGGCTCGTATGGCCTCTACCTCTACGGCTGGCCGGTGCAGATCCTGCTGGTTTGGTATTTCCGCGATGTGCAGCCGATGGTGCTGTTTCCCAGCGCGCTGCTGTTGGCGTTGCTCTGTGGCATCCTCAGTTGGGAGCTGGTGGAGAAGCCTGCGCTGGCGCTGAAGAAGCGTATGCCTGCGCGGGCATTGGCCGCAACCTAAGGCCGAGATCATGTGTGGCCGAGTAGGGATCCCGGCAAGCCATGGCCTGCCGGGGGAAAGCGCTTAGCCCCGCTCTTCCAACACGATCTCGCGCAGTGCTTCTTCGATCGGACGATTCCAGAACCCCAAGTCACGGCGTGCTTTACGGCTATCGGCGCGGATCGCGATCGGCAGTGGTGCGCGCAGTAGTTTCGGGCCACGGCCTTTGGCCACAATCACGGCCTGCAGGAAGTCGGAGAACTGATGGCCGACACCGCAGACATTGTAGGATTCACCGATGCTGGCGTCATTGCCCAGCGCACCGGCCACCGCATCTGCGACATCCCCCGCATAGACAAAGGGTACAGCGATGCTCGGTACGGGCAATACTTTGAATTTGAGGAAACGGTACATCGGACGCAGGGTGTTGTTGTCACGTGCGCCGTAGACCAGACTTGGGCGCAGTGCGGTCATGTCCAGACCGAGGTCTTTGGCGAGCTCCCAGCCCAGCGCTTCGCTCATTTGTTTGGTCGCGCGGTAGGGGCCACCTTGGTGTTTGACGCCTTTGAGCTGTTTGCGCTGCTCATCCATCTTGTCAAAGATCGACCAGCGATAGATACCGAAGGTGCTGATCTGGATGATGCGTTTGACCCCGGCATCATGCGCGGCTTGATAGACATTGCGTGTGCCGCCCAGATTAGCGTCTTCATGCGCCTGCCACGCGCCCATCATTTTGCTGGAGACATACATCGCGGCATTGGCCACCACGGCATCACAGCCTTTAAAGGCTTCAGTCAGCGCGG
>JASLJP010000018.1 GCA_030152425.1 Aquirhabdus sp. | reverse complement strand
GCTATCACCCAGCCAGTTGTATAAATACGGCCGTCTGCTGTCCTCGGACAATGCCCCGGTGCCCGGTGAATACAAATTGTCGTTCTGGAAGAAAACCCTCGCGCCGCTGGCGCTGCTGTCGCTGGTGGTGCTGGCCTGCGCCTTTGTGTTTGGCTCGCTGCGCAACCGCTCGATGGGTTTGCGCGTGGTTATCGCGCTGCTGGTCGGCTTGGGATTCCGCTATCTGCAGGATTTTGTCGGCTATGTTAGTCTGGTGGCGGGTGGCTGGACGTTCTTATATGTGTTGCTGCCGATCGGTGCGGCGTTCTTAGGCGGTGGTATCGCGCTCAAGCGAGCGCGTTAAGCCAGCGGTTTGCGGTGGCGCAGACTTAGTCTTTCTGCGCCATGGTGATAGTATAGGTCTTGCCCTGTTTGAGCTTGTCGCTGTTGCCAAACACCTCTTTAAAGGTGCGCTGCATAAACTCGCGCAGACCATTGATGGTCACCACGTAGAAGCGCGCGCCCGGTGTCATGGCGTTATAGGCATCCAACAAATACAAATAATGCTGCTCTTTGCTGGCTTTGGCAGGCAGATTCGACATCACCAGATCAAACTTGCGCTTGGGGTCGACATGGCGAAAGCCATTCGACAGCTGGATGTCAGTATTGCTCAAGCCATTCGCCGCGCAGTTTTTCTTGGCATACTCGATCGCCACAAAGTCTTTGTCGATCAGCAGGTGCTGGCCTTGTGGGCACTCGCGCGCTGCAGTCATGCCGAGGACGCCATAGCCACAGCCGAGGTCGATCGAGCTATCGTCCGCGCGAAACTCAATATGGTCGAGCAGCATCAGCGAGCCTTCATCCAGTTTTTCTGGTGAAAACAGCCCCCACGTCGAGGTGAATTTCATCGGTTTACCCAGCACCGACTCTTCAAAGCGTAAATCTTCACGCCAGCGGGTGTGGAGGGCATCGAGTTCTTGACGATTCATGGGGGTGTAGACCTGCGGGTTAATACGATATGGGCGCTATGATAAACGATTTTATCGTGTAGCGATTTGGAAAACGCCCATCGGGCGCTTCAGTCTAAATTTCGGGCATAAAAAAAGCCGTGCTAATCATCCTGATGGCACGGCTTTTTGGTCTTACACCCTGTCTTACGCGTTTGTCATGCATCTCGCACAACTCACGATCCCTTTCTTTCTATTAGCGGCGAGTATCTCCCCCTTTGGCGATCCTTGCCGTATCCCTGTGATGCCCGACTATCATCCGGTTTTTGGCGCATTGGGTATAGCGGTCATGTTCGGCAATTCATGTAAGCATTGACTTACGATAACTGGTTCACAGAAATCAAAGCAAATGATCTGCCACAGCTTTTAGCTGAGTTGCCCATCGGTCGCGCCACCGATTTGATAATCAATCACCACCGGTGAGTGATCGCTAAAACGTGTGTCGCGGTAGATAAAGACATTTTTGATCTGACCCTGCCAGTCATTCGACGCGATCTGGTAGTCGATGCGCCAGCCAACGTTCTTCGCCCATGCCTGACCACGGTTTGACCACCACGAGTATTCGTCGGCGTTTTTGTTCAGCTCGCGAAAGGTATCGAGATAGCCACAGGCAAACACCTCATCCATCCACGCCCGCTCATGCGGCAGGCAGCCGGAGTTGCCGATATTGCCGCGCCAGTTTTTCAGGTCGATGTCTTTATGGGTGATGTTCACATCGCTGCAGACGATGACCGAGCGATTGTCCTTGCGCCACTGCTGCATGATCGGCAGCATCTTGGCGATAAACTCATCCTTGCGTCCCTGCGCAGTCTCGCCACTCGAGCCGGACGGGATATACACCGAGGCCACATCGAAGGTTTTACCGTTGATCTCAAAGGTCGCGATTGTGCAGCGGCCTTCGCTGTCGCATAATTCAAACCCAAGGCCGTCTTTGACTGAGGTGAATGGCAGACGGCTGTAGATCGCAGTGCCAGCATAGCCCGGTTTGACCGCGGGAAACAAATGCGTGTGCCATAGCGCAGGTTTATGGCTGTCGAGCCATTGGTGGCTCTGCAGACGTGTTTCCTGCAGGCAGATGATGTCGATATCCGAGGCATCCAGCCATTCGACGAAGCCCTTGCTACTCGCCGAGCGCAAACCGTTCGCATTCAGTGATACGATGCGGATTAACCCTGTACCCTTTGCTATCATTACGCTATCCTCACCCTATAGTCAGCCTTTCGCGCCGCGCCGCCCTCACTCTCTGGAGAATATCATGTCGTCACCTCAACCTTCCCCGCAAAAATTTAGCGTTCATGGTCTGATTGAGTTGGCTCTGCAGCGTGGCGTGCTCAAATTTGGTGAGTTTACCCTAAAGTCAGGCCGGATTAGCCCCTACTTTTTCAATGCCGGTCTGCTCAATGATGGCGAAGCCCTGTCACTGCTGGCCAGCGGCTATGCACAAAAAATGATGGCCAGCGAAGACGTCGGCGTGCTGTTTGGCCCCGCCTACAAAGGCATTCCGTTAGTCGCCGCCACCGCCAGTGCGCTGTGGCATGAGCATGGCGTCAATGTGCCATGGGCATTTAACCGCAAAGAAGTCAAAGACCACGGCGAAGGCGGGCTGTTGGTCGGCGCACCGGTATCGGGTCAGCGTGTGTGGATCGTTGATGACGTGATCACTGCGGGCACCGCGATCCGCGAAGTTATGGCCGTACTCAACAAAGCCGGCGCCAAGGTCACCGGCGTACTGGTCGCCCTCGACCGCCAAGAGCGCGGCCAAGGCGAGCTGTCCGCGATTCAAGAGATCGAGCAGCACTACAACATTCCAGTGCAAGCCCTGCTGACCATGACCGACCTCATGAACTATCTGAAAAAAGAAAACCGTCATGACGATCTGGCCCGTATGCAGGACTACCGCGCCGCCTACGGCATCATCGACAAAGCCGCCGGCCACAGCCTGCAGCGTGGC